>NZ_JAKZGV010000079.1:0-10762 GCF_022557375.1 Shewanella sp. MM_2022_3 | reverse complement strand
CGGCTAATAATTAAAGTAGGTAAAAATAACATAATTGTTCGATTTCTAATTCAATTATCAATATGTGGGTAAGTAGGATCCAATCTGATGAAATTATTATCAAAAAGCTGTTTAATCGGCAGCAGTTTTATCTCAATGGTAGCTGGTGCTGCAGAAACTCCTGTAGATTTAGGGGAAGTAGATATTGCGAATAAATCAGCAACTGAGACTTCTACAAGCGATAATAACAGTAAAGCTGCAGTAGCATATGAAACATTTGATCCTGATAATTCTGGTCTAAGTGTAATAAATGCTAAGGGCATAAATAAGGTTTCTGCTGGAGGAATTGATACATCAGAATTGTTGAAAGTTTTACCTTTTGTGCAGATGGATGTAGGAAGTCATCAGGTTAATCAAGCTAATGAACAATCTATTCGTCCATCCAATTTCTCCATTGCAGGAGGTAATTATTATGATAATAACATCATGATAGATGGAATTGGAACAAATTCTGTGATGGATGTGGTTAATACAAATCCTGATAGTGTTTATAATGTAGCTGGCCAAACAGCACAAACGTTATATGTTGATCCATCACTATTGGATAGTATCGAAGTTTTTGATTCAAACGTTTCTGCAAAATATGGCAATTTTGTGGGCGGAGCAGTGAATATGAAGCTGCGCAAGCCTAAAGATGAGTTTGCAGTAAGTTTTTCAGCTGGGTTGCAAAATGACAGCATGAAAAATTATATTCATGCTGATGAATTTGAGGATGATACAAAAAATAATCCACCACCTGAATTTGTTAAATACAACACTTCTGTCGCAGTGGATATACCAATATCTGAAAAATTAAAAACATTGTTCAGCTATAGTCGTTCTGAATCTGAAGTAGACTATGATATGGATGAAGCCTATGGCGGTAGACAATTTACTAATAGCGATCTCTCTGAGAACTTCTTACTAAAAAGCACCTATCAGTTTTCTGAAAATTTAGACGCAGAAGCACAAATTGTCTATAGCCCTTATACCAGTGGTTATGACCGAACTAATGCGACTAACTCTCATGTTGATAGTGAATCAACAGGTTTATCGAGTTATTTTAAATTAAATGGTATAAATGGAATATTTGATTGGGAAACAAAGTTTGCTTATACACTATCAGATACAAGTCGAAAAGCGGGAGCATATAATTACGTTTGGCCGAGTAGCTATGCGGATTGGTGCTCCAGAACCACTTGTACAGATGGGAGTTATGGCAATTTAGACCAAAAGCAAGAAGATTATACTGCTAGTTTTACAGGTCATCTTCCACTGTGGAATGGGGATTTTAATTTTGGTTCAGATCTGACTCGTATTGAGGCAAGCAAAGTACGTGATGAAGATGGGTACAGCTATAATTATCTAAAAAGTGTCCCTGGTGGAGCTAACAAATTTATATGCAGCGAAGGTGATGATGCATGTAAAGAGGGAGTGGCAATTTTGAATCGCCGCTCTGTTTATGAAGCTTATGATGCTGAAGTTGATCTTAACACCTTGGCTGTTTGGACCGAGTACCAACGTCAGTTTGGTAGTGTCAATTTACGTGGTGGATTACGGTATGATTATGAAGACTTTTTGAAAAATCATAATATTTCGCCACGTTTTACTGCTAATTGGGAGTTTTATGATCAGATGTTTTTAACCTTTGGAGCTAATCGTTATTACAGTAATAATATGCTTGCTTACGCTATTCGCTCTCAAATGCCTGATGATATTATGCAATATCGGAAAATTGATGCTAACGGTACAGTTGGTGACTGGTATGAAAATAGCCGTACTCGAAGTACTGATTATGGTGAATCTAATTTAAACACGCCTCACAGCGATGAATTAACCAGCGCGATTACATTACCTACACCATTAGATGGTAGCGTTCGTCTAAAAGCCGTCTATCGTTGGAATCGTGATATATTTACCCGAGAAAAAATTACGGCTCCAGAACCTATTGATGGAGCACCTAAAGTGAGCAGTTACTATGTTCTTAGTAATAAAGGAGAAACTAATTATCGTGGTATAGCACTTGAGTGGAGTGGTCGTTATCAAGATCACTATTTCAATGCTAATATTAATTGGTCAGAAACAAAAACGCTCGGCAATGCAACAAGCTATGACAGTATTGTAGATCCAAGTAAAGAAAGTACGAGTTATCTATACTATCAAGGACAGATCATCACTGAGACTGAGTTAAATGATATTGAGGGTGCACAAAATTATGCTGCACCAATTAAGGGGGTTATTTCTTGGTCAACAGATTGGATCGATGAGCGTCTTAGTACTTCAATGAAACTTAATTATCGAGGTAAATACACGTCAATATCCGATACTGGAGAAAATATCACCATAGATGCGAATACCTATGATATTTATGAACGTGCAGATCGTAAAGCTTTCACTTCGATAGATTTTAATACCAGTATACGTTTAATGCAGATTGCGGGTAATTGGGCAAGAGTTGACGTGAAATTTATTAATTTACTCAATGATTTACCTCATACTAATTCTTCTTCAACAGCACCTTATCAAGAGGGGCGCAGTTATTGGGTTTATCTAAAATATGATTATTAAGAACAAGAAATTTTAATATTTGTACATGACTAATAACAATGAAAGAGATAACAAATGCTAAAAAAACTATTTATCGGCACATTACTAACCATTATCTTGTCAAATACTGTGCAAGCTAAACCAATGACCTTTGGATCAGCAATTGATGAAAAAAATGTGTCCAAAGTTTCAACTATCTTAGCAAAGCCGGAATCATATCTTGGTAAGCAAGTAACGATCAGAGGAATGGTCACAAATGTTTGTGAAAAGCGCGGGTGCTGGATGACCGTTGCCTCCGATCAAAAATTCCAAGAGCTTTATATTAAGGTTCCCGATGGTGAAATGGTTTTCCCTATTAGCGCTCGAGGTAGCAATGCTATTGTTACTGGGTCTTTAAAGGCAGTTCCATTGACGCTAGAAGAGACCCGAGGCTGGCTTGCTGAGCAGGCAAAAGTTGAAGGGAATTCATTTGATCCTGCATCTGTGACTGAACCAATTAATTTTTACGAATTGACACCAGCAGGAGTGAAGATCCTTGAATAGCTCAGGTTTCAATTGGTTTAAGTTGAACCGAGCTTTACACCGTGACATTGGTTATTTTTGTGTCGGTTTAACAATTGTATTTGCGGTCTCTGGCATTGCTGTTAACCATATACATGAATGGAATTCAAATTACAGTATCGAACGCAATGTAATCAAGGTTCCGGACTTTCAATGGTCAACTTTTAATGACATAGAACTTAATACCAAACTAGTTGAGCAAGCTAAGCTAGAACAACCTTTTAAAAGTGGATATTGGAGCTCGCCGCAACAATATCGACTTTTCCTTAAAGATGGTTCAAACCTTACTTTAGATATAGCTAGTAACGAATTAACTGTAGAGCAAATTTCACCTCGATATGTACTGCAAGCATTCAATAAGTTGCATTTAAATCAAGGGCATAAGTATTGGGTGATATTCTCAGATATCTACGCAGCGATGCTATTATTTTTAGCTTTGTCGTCATTGTTTATGGTTAAGGGTAAGAATAGTCCATGGCGAAGTAAATCTATATGGTTGCTGTTAGGTTTATTGCTGCCATGTTTATTTATTTTTATATTATAAAAATAGGTATCTTTAATTGACCTCTTAATCTCAGCAGACTGATTATTTTATGTTCTGTATTTTGAGTGGACTCATAAATGTTTGGTTTGTAATTGTCTAAAAATTGGTCATAGAAGTGATTTGCACTTTAATAATAGTTAAAGTGCAATTTTCGAGTGTTTTAGCGGCTTTGTTTCCTAAATTGGTTGAACTAAAACCGTAGCCGCTGATCTGATCGGCATTGCCTATCAACTTACCCATCAACCGTGTCAAAGCCTCGCTATAAAACAACCAACTGGAAGCAATACAACCAAGCCTTAATCAACCGCGGTTCACTTACCTTCTGGATTGATGAGGATTCAATTGCTAAGTGGAAAGCGAAGGTTGAGCAGCCCATGAAAGGTCGTCCTCGTGTGTTTAGCGACTTAGCCATTACCACAGCGTTGATGTTAAGCGTGTATTCTCTATGTCGCTAAGAGCCTTACGGGGCTTCATCAATTCGGTATTTAAACAGGGTGGCATCCCATTATCTTGCGCGCATTACACCTGCATCAGTAAACGCACGAAAACGGTCAATATTGCTTTTAAAACCAAGACTCGTATGAGCTATCGACTCGCTAGGCTTGCAAGTCTATGGCGTAGGTGAGTGGAAAGTGAAGAAACATGGCATAGATGGGAAGCGCCGAGTGTGGCGTAAACTGCATATTGCCGCAGAACTCAGTTTATCAGGTGTCACAGATGCTGAAGTGATGCCTAATTTACTTAAGCAAAACCATCGAAAAATCCGCAATATCTTAGGTGATTGTGCTTGTGACACAATAGCTTGTCATGATGCCGTTCGTCGAAAACGCGCTTTAGTGCTGACCCCACCGAGGGAAGGTGCTGCACTCTGGGAACCAGGACATCCACGTAACTTAGCCGTCAGTTGGCAACAACTTCATGGCTCAAATAAGCAGTGGAAAAAAGGCTTTGTTTCCTAAATCAGTTGAACTAAAACCATAGCAGGTGATCTGATCGGCATAGCCTATCAACTCACCCATCAATCGTGTCAAAACCTCGCTATAAAACAACTAACTGGAAGCAATACAATCAAGCCTTAATTAATCGTGGCTCACTTACCTTCTGGATTGATGAGGACGCTATCGCCCAGTGGAAAGCTAAGGCTGAGCAACCAAGGAAAGGTCGCCCACACGTATTTAGCGACTTAGCCATTACCACCGCACTAATGGTTAAACGTGTTTTCTCTATGCCACTGCGAGCGTTACAAGGCTTTATCAACTCGGTGTTTAAACTGGCTGATATTCCGCTTTCGTGCCCACATTACACTTGTATCAGCAAACGAGCGAAAGCCGTCAAGATTGCTTTTAAAACCAAGACGCGTGGCACCATTGAGCACTTGGCTATCGATTCGACAGGCTTGAAGGTTTATGGCGAAGGTGAGTGGAAAGTGAAGAAACATGGCACAGATGGCAAGCGCCGCGTGTGGCGTAAGCTGCATATCGCCGTCGATACCCATAGCCATGAAATTATTGCAGCAGAACTGAGTTTATCCGGCGTCACTGATGCTGAAGTTATGCCGAATTTGCTCAAGCAAACCCATCGAAAAATCCGAAATATTTCAGGTGATGGTGCTTACGACACAAGAGCCTGTCACGATGCGGTTCGTAGAAAACGCGCTTTAGTACTCATTCCACCGAGGGAAGGTGCTGCGCTATGGGAACAAGGGCATCCACGAAACTTAGCCGTCAGTTGGCAACAGCTTCATGGCTCAAATAAGCAATGGAAAAAACGATATGGTTATCATCGCCGCTCAATCTCAGAAACCGCTATGTACAGGATAAAACAACTGCTAGGAGGCACGTTGAGCATGCGGAATTATAACGCTCAGGTGGGAGAAGCTTACGCGATGATTAGGGCTTTGAACAAACTTACTGGGCTAGGTATGCCTGAAACCCACTATGTAGCTTGATATTTAGACGATTATGAGGGGCTTTGTTCGCTGAATCGATTTAGGAAACAAAGCCACTTTTAGGATAATTCCTATGAAATTTCAAGCAGATTTGAATTTTAAGCCCCTGTCGTGTGTCAACTAGGGGGGGGCGGCTTTGTTTCCTAAATTGGTAGAACTAAAACCGTAGCCGCTGATCTGTTCGGCATTGCCTATCAAGTTACCCATCAACCGTGTCAAAATCTCGCTATAAAACAACCAACCGGAAGCAATACAACCAAGCCTTAATCAACCGCGGTTCACTTACCTTCTGGATTGATGAGGATGCAATTGGTAAGTTGAAAGCCAAGGTCTGAGCCGCCCAAGAAAGGTCGCCCTCAATTATTTAACGACTTAGCCATTACCACTGCGTTGATGGTTAAGCGTGTTTTCTCTATGCCACTGAGAGCCTTACAGGGCTTCATTAATTAGGTGTTTAAACTGGGTGATATCCCATTTTCTTTCCCGCATTACCCCTGTATCAGTAAACGCGCGAAAACGGTCCATATTGCTTTTAAAACCAAGACTCGCGGCGCCATTGAGCACTTAGCTATCGACTCGACAGGCTTGAAAGTCTATGGCGAAGGTGAGTGGAAAGTGAAGAAATATGGCACAGATGGAAAGCACCGAGTGTGTCGTAAACTGCATATTGCCGTTGATACACATACTCACGAGATCATAGGTATAGAACTCAGCTTATCAAATGTGACCGACGCTGAAGTCATGCCGGATTTGCTCAAACAAACCCATCGAAAAATCCGCAATATCTTAGGTGATTGTGCTTAAGACACGAGAGCCTGTCATGATGCCGTTCGTCGAAAACGCGCTTTAGTGCTGACCCCACCGAGGGAAGGTGCTGCACTCTGGGAACCAGGACATCCACGTAACTTAGCCGTCAGTTGGCAACAACTTCATGGCTCAAATAAGCAGTGGAAAAAACGGTATTGTTATCATCGCCGCTCAATCTCATAAACCGCGATGTACAGGATAAAACAACTGCTAGGAGGCACGTTGAGCATGCGGAATTATAACGCTCAGGTGGGAGAAGCTTACGCGATGATTATGGCTTTGAACAAACTTACTGGGCTAGGTATGCCTGAAACTCACTATATAGCTTGATATTTGAACAATGATGAGAGTTTTGTTCGCTGACTCGATTTAGGAAACAAAGCCATGCATATGTTGAGCGATATAACCGTACAGTGCGCTACGAGTGGCTAAACCAATATTTATTCAGCAGTATTGCCGAGGTACAAGAGCATGCGACATTATGGGAATAATGAACGACCAAAAAAAACAATTGGTGGAATACCATTGAAATATAAATAGGCTTTAATAACGTAATCTTGACTTTGTTTCCTAATAGTGAAATCCAATGTTTTTTGGGTTTAAATCAAAATAATATTCTGATTACAGATAAACGACTGACGATGAAACAAGGGTTTTAAACGCCATGCTGGCCGCTCAGGAAGTACTCTGTAGATATTTGTGCTTTTAGGAAACAAAGCCCGTAATCTTCTACGTCTAACGTCCATTAAAAATAGGATGATTACTCTTACTTCAAGTTGAGCATATTGAATCGGCAGTAGGTTGTTATCGAGGATGATGGGAGATATCGAGATGCTTTACTCCTACGACTTTATTTTTACCGATTTCGGAGACACGGTCACGAATACACTCCTAACTGCAGGATATGTAATACTCATCTTTTTAGCTTCAGAACTGATCAAATGTTGATCAGTTGAAAGGCTGGTTTTCGTGACCGTGACCACCAAGTTGTTGTTAATAGTCGTTAATGTTTAGTCCGATTGTCATTCGAATAATGCTAATTAAATCAATTGACAACAATTTAGGCAAAAGAGGTAACGCACTAAAATCCATATCTGCACGGCCTGTCACGCCGGGGGTCGCGGGTTCGAGTCCCGTCCGCTCCGCCAAATAGGAAAAAGCCTCATCATTTGATGAGGCTTTTTCATTTGCGATATCAGTAAACCACTAGTGGCTACCGTCTAAAGAATGTTGATATTTTAAGATTCAATTTTGTTCGTTTGAGCAAGTGCTGCTCGCGAAGCGAGTAAATATGGGTCGTTATTTTACTCAAATTACCAGCGTCTCTAATCACTGAAAGTAAAGAGAAAAGTCTTGCCAGAATGAACTCTTCGGGCAGTATTTGGCTGATATTTCTGCTGAGTTATCTTAGTTTTATGTAGCTTAACTATGCAGTACGGACTTTGCCTCGCACAACCAGCCAAACTGCTGCAACAAACCACTCTGAAACGTTGCCAACGCGCCCTAATATCTCAAATAAACTGGTCATATTGGCTATGTGGTTTTATCCCAATATTGCTACTCGCATTCATTTAAAACCAGCTGTTTATCTATTTCTTTTAGCCTGGCCAAAGCTTCAATTTAGTGTTTAGCTAAATTTTCATCCTGAAAGCAACTGGAATACAATCAAGACGGTGGAATAGTTTTACTAGTTTGTTGTTTTGGCATGAGTTATTTTTTAAGTTGAACCTTATCTAGAAAATCATTGTGCTGAAGGTTCTACTAAGATTCTTATTATTAGCGCTTAACATTGACGCATAGTGAATAACGACTAATATAAGACAGATGAGACACTCATGAGGTGATGCTATGCCAATACCTGTCACAATTGCTGATGATTCTTTAATGTCCAGAAAAGCGGTAAGACGAGCTTTACCGGAGGACTGGGATGTTGAGATCACTGAAGCGTGCAATGGAAAAGAGGCCCTAGAAGCAGCTAATTCAGGTAAGGCTGAGGTACTATTTCTTGACCTGACCATGCCTGAACTTGATGGATTTGGAGTACTTAAATGTCTTCATGAACAACAATCAAAGACGGTTGTGATTGTGATAAGTGCAGATATACAGCCAGAAGCTAAATTGTTAGTTGATTCCCTAGGTGCTTTTCGTTTCTTACAAAAACCGTTACAACCCGCACAGTTAAGAGAAGCACTTTTCGATGTGGGGCTAATATGAATATGTTGCTATCTGAAGAACAGCGAGACGCGCTCCAGGAATTGATGAATATTTCTATGGGGCAAGCAGCTAATTCACTTGCTCGTTTAATCGAAGCGAAAATTACACTATCAATTCCTAAAATCAGTGATGTTACTCCTGAACAATTTGTCTCTATGCTATCGGACGAGGCAATGTGGTACACACGCCAATCATTTTTAGGCAGTATTAAAGGTGAAGTTATTTCAACGCTATCTAAGCAGGGCTGCGATGCGATTGGTACATTAATGGAGTATGAACTGCCACTTACTCAAGACCGGTTAAATGAATTGTTGTTAGAACTTGCCAATATTTTAGCTGGTGCATGTTTAACCGGATTTGCTGAGCAACTTTCATTAAACGCAAAGTTAAGTATGCCGACAATGTACAATGCGGCTAGTCAGCATTACCACTATAGATGGGCAAGTACTTTAATGATGGAGGTTGAGTTTAAAGTGGAAGTGAGTCAGTTTGACTCAAAAGTTGTGATCTGTTTGGAAGAGGCATCAGTTCAAACTTTATTAGCGAAACTACAGCAGCTGCTGGAGTAATTATGAGTCAGTCACAGCTATTGCAGAAGCTTACTTCACGCTTACCACTTGGAATTTGTGTGGTTGATGAGTTTTATCAAATTATTTACTGGAATGAATTTTTTACCGATAGATTGTCAACCGATAATAAGTCAGTTACACACGAAAATAACTTACTCGCGTTATTCCCTGATGCCGCAAAATTTCTTCAGAAAAAAATTAATAGCGTTTTTGTGCTTAATAATGCCAGTTTCTCATATTGGGAACATCGTCCACATGTATTTGACTTTAGTAGCAGTCGGCCTATTACAGGTGAAGAGACTGCTATGTACCAAAATATTGAGTTTTTCCCGCTCGATATAGAAAATAATCAAGTGAAAACAGTTTGTTTAATTGTGCAAGATGTAACTGAGCTTGCAAGTTATTACCAAGCACAAAAATGCCTTTCTGAACAATTGGAACAAGAGCATACTGCACTGAGTCTTCTCAATAAAAAACTAGAGGCTGCTCAGAATCAATTATTACAATCTGAAAAAATGGCCGCAATTGGGCAGTTAGCTGCAGGTGTTGCTCATGAAATTAATAATCCAATTGGTTTTGTGAATTCAAATTTACAAAGCTTACAAGATTATAATGATAAGTTATTAAAATTACTTAGCTTTTATCAAAAACTAGTACATAAGATTGGGTCTCCGCCTTATTTTGCACTTGAACAAGATATGCTGAAGCGGCATCAGTTTGAATTTATATGCTCAGATTTACCTGATTTAATCAATGAATCGATTGAGGGATTAGATCGCGTTGCCGTAATAGTGAAAAGCCTCAAGTCTTTTTCTCATGTAGATAGTAGTGAATGGCAATATGCTAATGTAATAGAGGGTATTGAAAATACATTAAAAATTGCTGCTAACCAAATTAAATATAAAGCTGTTGTTCTTCGTAATTTCCAGGATAATTTGCCAGAGCTATATTGTCAGCCAATGCAGCTTAATCAAGTATTCCTTAATTTGTTAGTTAATGCTGCGCAAGCTATAGAGGAAAGAGGTGAAATATCTATCGATGTAAGTGCGACAGAATCAGAATTTATGATTGTTATTCGTGATACTGGTTCTGGTATTGCAGCACAAGATATACGTAAAATATTTGAACCTTTTTACACCACCAAACCTGTCGGAACAGGCACAGGGCTTGGTTTATCATTATCCTACAGTATAGTTCAAAAGCATAAAGGTGAGATTAAAGTCACTTCTACTTTAGGTGTGGGCACTTCTTTCACTGTGATATTACCAATCTTAACTCCTGCTGATGTTTTTGAGTGTTAGGTCTGACTCATGTGTTATCATTGATATTATATCCTATTATTTTTCATTTTCAGCTAAAAGTGCATCCGTTATAGCGGTTGACAATTCGTTGATTTCATCTAGGGTTATCATTCGATTTTTTAGTTTCACATTGAGATGAGCCGCACATGACGATATATTGCTAAGCCCTAAACACGCACTTGTTCCTTTTAGCTTATGTAATTCATGTCCTAACTTTTTTACTTCTCCATCATTGATAAGTTGCTTTAATAAA
>NZ_JAKZGV010000078.1:0-10775 GCF_022557375.1 Shewanella sp. MM_2022_3 | reverse complement strand
ATATGTTAACTCACGCAAGTTATACCGTATTCCCTAAGTGATTAACTTCAATTTCAGTAATATTTTCAGCCATATTGCACATTTCAATTATGTAATTCTCACTGTAACAATCGTTATGTGACCTAAGTACGCATATACCTCTTTAGATAGTGGTAACTTTGTTCGTGGAGAATACTCTAAAAGCGCGTGAGCTACGTAAAATATAAATATCACGCCATGATGAATAACCCTTATTAAGTAGATGAAATGTACGGCGGAGGAACAATTATGTTCACAAGAAAGATTCAAAAAACAGCACTAGCCATGCTGATCTCTGGTGCAATGGCTGGCACAGCCTATGCTGCACCAGAAGTACTAGCCGATTTTCACGGTGAAATGGGTGGCTGCGATAGCTGCCACGTATCAGACAAAGGTGGCGTAACCAACGACAACCTGACTCATGAAAATGGCCAATGTGTTAGCTGCCACGGTGATCTAAAAGAACTGGCTGCTGCAGCGCCAAAAGATAAAGTTTCTCCGCACAAATCTCACTTAATCGGTGAAATCGCTTGTACCAGCTGCCACAAAGGCCACGAAAAATCAGTAACCTACTGTGATGCTTGCCATAGCTTCGGCTTTGATATGCCATTTGGCGGCAAGTGGGAACGTAAGTTTGTTCCTGTTGATGCAGACAAAGCGGCTCAAGATAAAGCCATTGCCGCAGGCGTGAAAGAAACAACTGACGTTGTCGTTATCGGCTCTGGTGGTGCAGGTCTTGCTGCCGCCGTTTCAGCCCGTGACGCTGGCGCAAAAGTGATCCTGTTAGAAAAAGAACCTATCCCAGGTGGTAACACTAAACTGGCTGCTGGTGGTATGAACGCCGCAGAAACTAAGCCACAAGCTAAGTTAGGTATCCAAGATAAGAAACAAATCATGATCGACGACACCATGAAAGGTGGTCGTAACATTAACGATCCTGAATTAGTGAAAGTCCTGGCCAACAACTCTTCAGACTCTATTGATTGGTTAACCTCTATGGGTGCCGACATGACTGACGTAGGCCGTATGGGTGGCGCAAGCGTTAACCGTAGCCACCGCCCAACGGGTGGTGCAGGTGTTGGTGCTCACGTTGCACAAGTACTGTGGGACAACGCCGTTAAACGTGGTACTGATATTCGTTTAAACAGCCGTGTTGTACGTATCCTTGAGGATGCGAGCGGTAAAGTGACCGGCGTTCTAGTGAAAGGTGAATACACTGGTTACTATGTAATCAAAGCCGATGCGGTAGTCATTGCTGCTGGTGGTTTCGCGAAAAACAACGACCGCGTTGCTAAGTACGATCCTAAATTAAAAGGCTTTAAAGCAACTAACCACCCAGGTGCTACCGGTGACGGCTTAGACGTCGCTCTGCAAGCTGGCGCAGCAACACGTGACTTAGAATACATCCAAGCTCACCCAACTTACTCACCAGCCGGCGGTGTGATGATCACCGAAGCCGTACGTGGTAACGGTGCGATCGTGGTTAACCGTGATGGTGACCGCTTCATGAACGAAATCACGACCCGTGACAAAGCATCTGCTGCGATCCTGAAACAAAAAGGTGAAAGTGCTTACCTCGTATTCGATGACTCTATCCGTAAGAGCTTGAAAGCCATCGAAGGTTATGTTCACTTGAACATCGTTAAAGAAGGTAAAACCATCGAAGAGTTAGCGAAACAACTCGATATACCAGCAGCTGAACTGGCAAAAACAGTGACTGCTTATAATGGTTTCGTGAAATCAGGTAAAGACACTCAATTCGAACGTCCTGATTTACCACGTGAGTTAGTTGTCGCACCTTTCTATGCCTTAGAAATCGCGCCAGCGGTTCACCACACAATGGGCGGTATCGTGATTGATACTAAAGCCGAAGTGAAGAGTGAAAAAACTGGTAAACCTATTGAAGGTTTATACGCTGCGGGCGAAGTCACTGGTGGTGTGCATGGTGCTAACCGCTTAGGTGGTAACGCTATCTCTGATATCGTGACCTATGGCCGTATCGCAGGTGCATCAGCCGCTAAATTCGCGAAAGATCACTAATATCAATCCTTTCTAGGTTAATGGACTAACCTTAGGCTCACATAGCACGACCATGAGAGCCAAGCTTGAACACTCAAGCTTATCGACACAAGCGAGCCGTCAGGGGCTCGCTTTTTTTATGCTTTTTTGAGCAATTGATGACTAAGCTCACTCTTTTTACGGGGTAAACTCATCACCAGAGGACAAATGTCGCCGAGTC
Organism: Shewanella sp. MM_2022_3; assembly: GCF_022557375.1. Taxonomy (NCBI): domain Bacteria; kingdom Pseudomonadati; phylum Pseudomonadota; class Gammaproteobacteria; order Alteromonadales; family Shewanellaceae; genus Shewanella; species Shewanella sp. MM_2022_3. The sequence goes on along the minus strand of NZ_JAKZGV010000078.1, from coordinate 8,518 downwards.
ACATACACTCAGTGCCAGTAACAATGTAACCCTTAGGTGATTGAAATGAGAATTGGATTTTTTAGCGCAAAACATTATGACATGCAGCATTTTAACCGTACTAATGCCGCATTTGGTGCGCAAATTGAGTATTTCGATTATCGTCTCTGCATGCAAACGGTAAAGCTTGCCGAAGGTTTTGAGGTGGTATGCGCCTTTGTTAACGACTCTCTCTGTGAAGAAGTGTTGGTCGAGCTCGCTAACGGCGGCACAAAAATCATCGCCATGCGCTGTGCAGGCTTTAACAATGTCGATTTAGTCGCCGCAAAACGTTTAGGTATGCAAGTGGTCAACGTGCCCGCCTATTCCCCCGAATCCGTGGCCGAGCACACGGTCGCCTTGATGCTGACCCTAAACCGCAAAATCCACAAAGCCTACCAACGCACCCGTGATGCTAACTTTTCACTCGAGGGGTTAGTCGGCTTTAACATGTTTGGCAAAACTGTTGGTGTAATTGGCACTGGTAAGATTGGGGTCGCCACCATTAAGGTATTGCTCGGTTTTGGTTGTAAAGTGATTGCCTTTGACCCCTACCCAAATCCCGCGGTAGAAGCGCTCAATGTGGAATATTTAGATCTCGATACCATTTACGCCACCAGCGATATTATCAGCCTGCATTGTCCATTAACCGCCGATAACCACCATCTGCTGAATAAAGAAAGTTTTGCCAAGATGAAACCCGGCGTCATGGTAATCAACACTAGCCGCGGCGGTCTGCTCAATGCCTTCGATGCGATGGAAGCCTTAAAGCTCGGCCAAATTGGCTCCTTAGGGTTAGATGTGTATGAAAACGAAAAAGAACTGTTTTTCGAGGATAAGTCGAACCAAATCATTCAGGACGATGTGTTCCGTCGCTTATCCGCCTGTCACAACGTGATTTTTACCGGTCACCAAGCCTTCCTTACCGAAGAAGCATTGGGCGCGATCGCCAATACAACCCTGAGCAATGTGAAAACCGTGCTCGCTGGCGGGCGCTGTGGTAATGAACTGTTTTAACTGACAGATTAATACCTGACTGCTAAAGTGAGGCTTCAACGTTTGAAGCCTCACAGAGAGAATCTCAATATGTTAGTCACTCAGGAAACTCAGGATATCTCCACGCCTTCAGGGCTAATGCGTACTTACCTCTACCGCCCAGATGCCACCGGGCAATTCCCCTGTATCATTTTTTACTCGGAGATATTTCAGCAAACCGCGCCCATCGCCCGCACCGCAACAATACTCGCAGGTCACGGTTTTGTGGTGTTAGTGCCAGAGGTATTTCACGAGCTTAATCCGATAGGCACAGTGCTGGCCTACGATGATATGGGTAAAGACAAAGGCAATGCCGATAAATTTGCCAAGCCCTTAGAGCAGCACGACAGCGACACCCAAGCCCTTATCGATTTTGCCCGTCAGCAGAGTTATTGCACCGGTAAAGTCGGCAGTATGGGCGTGTGTATTGGCGGCCATTTAGCCTACCGCGCAGCACTCAATCCTGAGATTTTGGGCGCGTTTTGCCTCTATCCCACCGACATTCATTCCAATACCCTGCCCTGTGCCTATGGCAATGACTCGCTGAGTCGCACAGGCGATATTCAAGGGGAATTAGTGTTAGCGTTTGGTAAGCAAGATCCCCATGTATCACCCGAAGGTCGGGTATTGATCCACCAACAGTTGATGGCTAAAAACCGCAATTTCAGTTGGCTTGAGGTGAATGCTCAGCATGCCTTTATGCGTGATGAGGGCGAGCGCTACGATCCCGCGCTAGCACTGCAGATGTATCAGCAAGCTGTGGCGTTTTTCCAGAGGGTACTGCGATAATATTGTTATTATCCAACCCATAAATCTAAACCATTTTATGGGTTGGATAATTCAAAAGCTTAAGCAGCAGGTGTTGCTGGCGCATGTAAACGGCTTTGGCTATAAGCAACAAGTTCTTGGTTACTCACTCGCGTGATAAAAGCACCATCGAGGAAAAAGTCCACATCTTCGCCAACTTTACGGCCCGATAATAACTGGGTGCTACCGTCTTCGTAGGCTAACGTCATAGTGACCGTATGCTCATCGGGGTAGGCAATTTGCGCCTGAGTCAGCTTCACTGGCGCAGATCTAAGCTCATCACTCACGTGTGGATTAATCTTAAAAATCGCCTCAACTGGCATATCAACCACAGCGGGTGATTTATCGGTAATCGGATTCTTGCCAGTCCAAAACTCAATGGTATTAAAGATGAACAGATCGCCTGTCGCCGCGATGCCATACACAGGGCTTAACAGCATAAACAAGCCTGCACGACCATAACGGTTATCCACCGCACTTAAATTTCCCTTAGTCACCATTTGGCTTAAACCCATTTGTCCCATACAACCGGTTAACTGGGTCGCGAGTAGCGTGCCAATCGTCACAGCTAAAAGTTTAGATTTCATTAAATTAGATCCATTAGGTAAAAACAAAAGCGCGGATTCTACGGATTCGTGGGCACTAAACCGTGCAACAGGGCACAATCTAAGGTAAACAAATGGAGGGAAATGTAATCAATAACACTGATTTTGTTATATAAAACAGATTAAGCAACGAAAGCTAACGCCAAGATAATAAAACTAAGTGCTTGCGAGTGCGCCGACAACAGTTTGCTAATAAATGTACAGTGATGGCGCACATACAGGAGAATGATTACTCGAGGTCGAGTTTCTTTTTGCCATCCTGCAACGCTTGACGCTCGGCAAGCGGTGACTGATCGGCCAGCTTTAACACCGCCTTCTGCAGCATCAAGTTGTTGGGATAGGTGATGGTATCACCATTATCCCTGAGGATAAGTACATGAAACAGCGCGATTTCAATAATCACTCCACTGATATCTTCATCCTTATCCACCACCCGAATACGTTCACCAATCCGATACGGGAACACGAAAAAAATCAGTACGCCAGCCGTTAAGTTGCTCAAGATCGACCATTGAGCGACTAAGGCGACACCCATCACCGCAAACGCGGAGGAAACAAACAGCGACACATCTTGATAACCTAATCCAAGTGAAACCGCCATTAACGACAAAGTGATAAAAAACATCACATAGGAAATAAACCGCGTCACAAGGCTAGTACGGGCCGCACTCACCTGCTTCATTAATGAGAGTTTTTTCACCCATTGAGTTAATGCTCGCTGCAAAAAGATAAACACCACAAGATAAATACAGGCAAGCAGGATTTGATTTGTCATAATAGCCACTTAAAAAACGAAACCAGCTGAATTCTAACTTTTTTATACCTGCACGCAAATCAGCTCAACGCAAATAGAGTAATATTGACCATGGCCGACGCAATTTTGTTACACGAAACTCACGATACATTCGGGCCTATCCGCGTGCTCGACTATGGTGATTCGCGCGTGCTCTCCTTCGGTGACAACGATGAACAAAGCAAAATCCTAAAAACCGCTCCCCATATTCCACAGCATACCTATGTACAGGGCATGATGCTGGTTCTGTTATTTTGTAAACCCAAAAGTGCGATAGTATTGGGTCTGGGTGGCGGTGCACTTATCCATGTGCTGCGCCGATTTGACGCAGCCATCAAGCTAACCGCAGTAGAGCTTCGTCCCACGGTTATCGAACTGGCCAAGCGTTACTTCCAACTCCCAATAGGTAAAAAGCTGAATGTTATCAATGATGATGCCCTCGTCTTTATGGCATCGGCCGAGCATAAAAAAGTCGATGTGATTTTTGCTGATATCTACAGCGCCAAAGGCGTTAACACCGGGCAACTCTCGGCGACCTTCCTTGAGCAATGTACTCAACGGATTAAACCCGATGGCTATTTAGTGCTGAACTGCTGGAAGGAACATAGCCAAAATCGGGAGTTACTCGCCGATTTGCAGCACCATTTTGCCCACGTGCATGCTTGCCTCACCAGTGGTGGAAACTGGGTGATTTTTGCTAGCCAAATACCGCAATCACTTGGCGCCAGCGCACTTAAGAGCCAAGCACAAAGCCTGTCACAGCAATTGGATTTTGCCCTTGAACGCTCACTAACACGGTTTGGCCCTTGGAATTAAGATTAATCTCAGTCAAATGGCGTAAATTAGTTAACCCTAAGACTCAGCTTTGCTATGCTTCTCACTCTCCACAGATATGAGTTGTCACCATGAAAAATAAGAATAAATTTTTGTTAAGCGTTATGGCTCTGGCGTGCCTTAACTCTCTCAATGCTAACGCCGAAACCTTTAGCTTTGACACTCGTAATTCACTTAATTCAGATACCTTAGTACTGTTCCAAAGTACTGATTCAACAACCTATAGTCTCGATTTTTTGCCCCAGTCGACTCAGGATCAACTCAATCTTGCGGTAGCTGATAACAGTTTTTCGGGTAAACGCGGTGAAATTTTAGAGATTTTAGTCCCGAGCGAAATTGACGCTAAGCGGGTGTTGCTCGTTGGGATTGGCGATGCTAAAACCCTAACACCTGGTGAAATCAATACCTTAGGTGGCAACATTGCCGCCAAACTTGAAACCGTGCCACAAGCCACGGTACGCGTGCTGACCCAAGGCCTCAGTAACGCACCTCTCTTTGGTTCAGAGCTCGCCCACGGCATTGAGCTGCGTAGCTACCGCTACACTCAATTTAAAACCAGCAATCGCGCCGAGAAGAACTATCAAATCGGCGTAGATGACTTAAGCAAAAACCAAAAACACCATAAGAATCTGCAAGCTATCGAAGCGGGTGTGTTTTTAGCTCGCGATCTTACCAATACCCCAGCGGGAAACATGTATCCCGAAAGCTTTGCTAACGAGGCGCGTAAACTCAAAGCCCTCGGCGTAAAAGTCACAGTACTCGAAGCCAAAGATATTGAACGCTTAAACCTCGGCGCCTTAGCGGCCGTAGGTAAAGGCAGTGAGCGCCCACCTAAGCTGGTTGTCGCCCACTGGCCCGGCAGCAAAGAAGCACCTATCGCCCTCGTCGGAAAAGGTATTACTTTCGACTCTGGCGGTTACAACATTAAAGCAACAGGCACCTCCATCGCGCGGATGAAGTCCGATATGGCGGGCGCGGCAACTGTACTCGGTACAGTCAAGGCGATGGCGATTCAAAAGGCGCCAGTTAACCTTGTCGCCATTATGCCGATGGCTGAAAATATGGTGTCGGGCCATGCGATGATCCCAGGCGATGTGATTAAAACCGCCCAAGGCCTTACGGTTGAAGTGCTCAACACCGATGCCGAAGGCCGTTTAGTGCTCGCCGATGGTCTCTGGTATGCCCGTGAAAACTACCGCCCATCGGTCATCATTGATGTTGCCACCCTTACAGGCTCAAAAGTCAGTGCGCTAGGCACCGTTTATGCGGGGTTATTTACCGATTCAGAGCCGCTAGTGCAACAACTCACCTTTGCGGGTCAACAGGTGGGTGAAAAAGTCTGGCGCTTACCGTTAGATCAAGCCTACGATGACGAGCTAAAATCTACCATCGCCGACTTAAAGAATACCGGTAAAGAAGGCAGCGCGGGAGCATCTGCTGCCGCCATGTTCCTCAAACGCTTTGCGGGTGAGCAACCTTGGGCTCACCTCGATATCGCTGGTAATGCCTTAACTGCCACCGATACCGCCGTTGTGCCCGCAGGTGCCACAGGCTATGGTGTGCGCCTGCTCAGCACGTGGTTAACCCAGCCTAAGGCGCAAAACTAGAACCTAGAACCTAGAACCTAGAACCTAGAACCTAGAACCTAGAACCTAGAACCTAGAACCTAGAACCTAGAACCTAGAACCTAGAACTTCTGTAGCTTGTTGCAACCGTTTTTATGTTTAAAGGGATATCGTCGATATCCCTTTTTTATTTCCCTTCCCTAACGCTACATAACCAAATTAAACAATCGATTAGCCGCTAAGACACGCCAGTGCTGAAAAATCGATTAATCCATCATATCAAACCCAATAAGTTCGATAAAATCGATTAGGATGATAGTTTTTATCCGTTATATTTATCGTCATTAGGTCAGTAATATACTTCTCATCGACGGGAGAACAAGCTAACGCCCGTCACTAAATTCACCATAATCAACTAAATGGAAGCATAAAATGACTCAATCAATTATCAACAGCACCATCAAACCATTCAAAGCCACTGCTTACCACAATGGTGAGTTCGTGCCTGTAACAGAACAAGATCTGTTAGGTAAATGGTCAGTTGTATTCTTCTATCCAGCAGACTTCACTTTCGTTTGCCCAACTGAATTAGGCGACATGGCGGATCACTACGCTAAGTTACAATCAATGGGCGTTGAAGTTTACTCAGTTTCTACTGACACTCACTTCACTCACAAAGCATGGCACGATACTTCTGACACTATTAAGAAGATCAACTTCCCAATGCTGGCAGACCCTACTGGTGTGATCAGCCGTAACTTCGGTGTGATGATCGAAGAAGAAGGTTTAGCACTACGTGGTACTTTCGTGATCAACCCAGAAGGCCAAGTGAAAGTTGCTGAAATCCATGACTTAGGTATCGGCCGTAGCGCTCAAGAACTGGTTCGTAAGATCCAAGCTGCTCAATACGTTGCGACTCACGATGGTGAAGTTTGCCCAGCTAAATGGCAACCAGGTGACGAAACCCTAGCACCATCTTTAGACCTCGTTGGCAAAATCTAATCTCGCCTAAAGGTCAACCCCGCCAATCTGACTCCCCCCTGCATGAGTCAGATTGGCACCCCTCGCGTTTTCCAATATTTTTCAATTTTTACGCTGATTTGGAGTCATCATGTTAGATGCGAATTTAAAAAATCAACTGCAAACCTATCTGCAAAACCTCAAGAGACCAGTTGAACTTGTCGTGTCAGCAGATGAAAGCAAGAAGTCTCAAGAATTAAAAAGCTTGGCCAATGACATCGTTAGCCTTTCAACGTTCGTGAGCCTCAAAGAAGCTCAAGGCTCTCGTACGCCTGCGATGACAGTGGTTAATCCTGCACTCAATACTCAGATTAGCTTTGCTGGTCTGCCTATGGGTCACGAATTTACTTCACTCGTGTTAGCCCTGCTTCACACGGGTGGACACCCAATCAAACTCAGCGATGACATCATCGAGCAGATCCGTAATCTGCCAGGCAAATATGAGTTTGAAACCTATGTATCACTCACCTGCCAAAACTGCCCTGATGTGATTCAGGCGCTGAATATGATGGCGGCGATTAACCCGAACATTACCAACGTGATGATCGACGGCGCCCTGTTCCAGGATGAAGTCACCAGCCGCAACATCATGGCCGTACCGTCTGTGTACTTAAACGGCGAAGTGTTTGCCGCGGGTCGTATCAGCATTGGTGAGATTTTAAATAAACTCGATACTGGCGCAGCCAGCCGTAAAGCCGAAGAACTCAGCCAAAAAGCCCCATACGAAGTCTTAGTCGTCGGTGGTGGCCCCGCAGGTGCAGCAGCAGCGATTTACGCCGCCCGTAAAGGTCTGCGTACTGGTGTGGTGGCAGATAAATTTGGTGGTCAAGTCGCCGAAACCGTTGGTATCGAAAACTTTATTTCGGTAAAAGCGACTGAAGGTCCAAAACTGGTGGCTAACCTTGAAGCCCATGTGCGTGACTACGAAGTCGATATCATGGATAACCAAAAAGCCGTTAAACTGGCGAGCGATGGTTTATTTGAACTCGAGTTAGCAAGTGGCGCGAAACTGCGTAGCCGTACCGTACTGTTGGCAACCGGTGCCCGCTGGCGCGAAATGAATGTCCCCGGCGAGAAAGAATACCGCGGTAAAGGCGTAGCCTACTGCCCACACTGTGACGGCCCATTATTTAAAGGCAAACGAGTAGCGGTTATCGGTGGCGGTAACTCAGGTATCGAAGCGGCTATCGACTTAGCCAACATCGTTGAGCATGTCACAGTACTCGAGTTTGATAGCAAACTGCGCGCTGACGATGTATTGCAACGTAAAGCGGCCTCTATGGGTAACATCAAAATCATTACTCAGGCGATGACCACAGAAGTGACAGGCGATGGTACTCGGGTGAATGGCCTGAACTACACCGACCGTGCAACGGGTGAAAGCCACCATATCGCGCTGGCAGGGATCTTCGTCCAAATCGGTTTGGTGCCTAATGCCGAGTGGTTAAAAGGCACTGTGGATTTGACTCCTCGCGGCGAAATCATCGTCGATGAGCGCGGCCAAACCTCTATCCCAGGCGTATTTGCCGCAGGTGACGTGACTAACTCACCTTACAAGCAAATCATTATCGCCATGGGTAGCGGTGCCAATGCCTCACTGGGTGCATTTGATTACTTAATTCGCCATAGCGATGACAGTACCGAAACCAAAACCACAGACACCAAAGCGGCTTAATCGTTAATCGATTAATCCCCTCACTAAAAAGCCAGCTTATGCCTGTCTCTTGATCACAAGTCTTCGTGATTGAGAGACATGGCCAATTCGTAACCCTCAAGGATGGTTTGTAACCTAAACCATCCTTCCCACAATACCTCTACACAAGCTCGACCTGTCCGCTTGG
>NZ_JAKZGV010000077.1:0-11347 GCF_022557375.1 Shewanella sp. MM_2022_3 | reverse complement strand
GTAAAGGATAAAATAAATAAAAAACTTTATTTATTCTGTTAAAAGGTGGGCGATTGAGGGATAATCCGAGGCGAAGAGCGGAGAGCGCATATGAAAACTACTGATAAGATTATTCAATTACTCAAATTGCATGGCCCGTTAACGGCTAAGACCCTAGCGGAAGAGCTTGCGTTGACCACTATGGGCGTTCGCCAGCATTTGCAAGCCTTAGAAGAGGCGGGTGATGTCGATATTGAAGACAGAGTTGAAGGCCGCGGACGCCCAACCCGGTATTGGGGATTAACGGAGCAGAGTAGAACCCACTTTGCCGATCGCCACAGTGAGCTTAGTTTGCAATTGATTGATTCCGTAAAAATGATATTTGGTGATCAGGGGTTGGATAAACTGATTGAGCATAGGGAGCAAACGGCCATGCAGCAGTATCGCAGCGCGTTGCAAGGTATGACGGATATTACCAGCCGTTTAACTAAATTGGTGGAGTTACGTACCCTCGAAGGCTATATGGCGACGCAGGAACAAGCGGATGGGGTGTTCTGGTTACTTGAGAATCATTGTCCAATTTGCAGCGCAGCGACGAAATGCCAAAATTTTTGTCGCTCCGAACTACAACAATTCCAGCAGTTATTTGCCGATATTGCTACTGTAAGCCGTGAAGAGCATATCATCGACGGCGCTCGTCGCTGTGCCTATCGCATTGCGCCTTTATCTTAGAGCAGGATGGTGTGATGCAATCAAAACGCGGTCGTCTCGATAGATACCTAGCTGTTAAGTTACAAATTCACCGTAAAGCCGTGCGAGAACTCTTGCTGGCGGAGCGAGTATATGTGGATGGCACGCCTGCGAAAGCGCTCGATCTGCTGGTGGATGAATTTTCCCACATTGTGTTTGATGGGCAAGTCTTACAGGCCAACCAGCCCGTGTACTTGATGTTGCACAAGCCCGTTGGGGTAGTGAGTGCGACCAAAGACAAGGAGCACCGCACTGTGATTGATTTACTCGATTGCGAAGCTCGCCATGAGCTGCATATTGCTGGGCGGTTAGATTTAAACTCATCGGGTTTATTGTTACTGACCAATGATAGTCGTTGGTCCGAGGCGTTAATGTCACCCGAGCAAAAAGTGGATAAAGTGTATCGAGTGACTTTAGCCAATCCCTTGAGTGAGGACTATGTCGCGGCATTCGCGCAGGGCATGTATTTTGGCTTTGAAGATATCACCACACAGCCTGCAAAGTTGACTATCCTCGACACTCATATTGCAGAGGTTACTTTAAGGGAAGGGAAGTACCATCAAATCAAGCGGATGTTTGGTCGTTTCCGTAATCCAGTGGTGGGATTACACCGCCTTTCCATTGGTGAGATTATCCTAGATAAACACTTAAGCCCTGGTGATAGCCGGATGTTGACTGCACAAGAAGTCGCCTCTATCTATCATTCAAAAATGAAGTAACTCGAGACGGTGCATAAAGCGCTGATATGCACTTAAAAACATAACCTCTAAGAGCATGTTGACGTTTTGAGATTAAATTTCGTTCTGGCTCGCTCATTAGGTTAAGTAAAATAGCGATACTGCGCGGACTTTATCTTGCATAGATCGTGAACCAAAGGGTTGCAAAAATAATCCTGAAACGTCAATACACCTCGGCATACGATTGTTTGAAGGACGCTGTAACAAACACGTAAGGATAACATTAGTCTGGCACAGCACGGCTGTGCCAGTGAATATGTGTTAGAGCCTGAATGCACTGACTTGATTACGCATGCTGCTAGCCAGTTTGGTTAGGTTTATAACAGACTCGCTGAGCTCATGTGCTGAGCGAGTCGAGTCATCGGTAATATCACTGATCGCAATAATGCTACGGTTAATACTTTCGGCCACACTACTTTGCTCTTCAGCCGCAGTCGCAATATGGGCATTGAGCTCAGCAATGTTATCTACTGACGCTACAATTTCTTTTAAGGCCTGACCTGCTTCATTGGCTTTATTATTGGCATCATCGACTTGCTTGATACCAACTTCCATTGCATTAACTGCTTCTTTAACCCCTTTTTGTAGCGTTGCGATCATCGCTTCAATTTCTTGGGTGGACTTTTGAGTTCGTTGAGCTAGCGTTCTGACTTCATCGGCGACAACGGCAAAACCTCGACCCTGCTCGCCTGCGCGAGCAGCTTCGATAGCAGCGTTTAATGCCAATAGGTTGGTTTGTTCGGCAATACTCTTTATCACATCTAAAACTCGACCAATACTTTGGCTTTCATTGGATAAAAAGCCAATGACTTGCGCCGTTTTTTGAATTTGTTCTGAAAGTTGAGACATGCTGCTAATTGAGTCAATAACGATACGGTTACCATTCGCCGCATAAGTATCCGCATCCTTTGCCGAATCCGCAGCGGCTGAAGTACTCTGCGCGACCTCTGCCACAGTCGCCGTCATTTCATTCATTGCTGTTGCAGTTTGTTCAGTTTCAGCTTGTTGCTGTTGCATGCGTTTATTGGTTTCTTGGGTAAAACTACTTAGCTCGGTCGCGGAGCTATTAACCGTATTTGCTGCTTCAGCGATGGAGTGCAAAATCCCTCTCAAATGTTCAATAACTTGAGTGAGGCTAGTCGAAATAAGTCCGAGTTCATCATCATTAAAAGTACGGAATTTAACTGTGAGATCGGAGTCTTGGCGGATCGTTTTTAAATTGCGCACAATATCATTGATGGGATTCATCACACTGCGATTAACCCAAAGTCCAATCAAAATACTGATCAGCATTGCAAGCCCTGCAAGAGTGGCAAAGATGGCAATCGATGAGTGATAAATCTCGTTAGCGGCAGCTCTTTCCTGACCTGCAATGTTGATTTGTAGTGCGATAAGTTCTGATATTTTGCCACTTATCGGATCGATTGCTTGGTAAAGCGGTAATATTTTGTCATTCAGTTGGTAAGCTACATCGCCATTCCCCCCCCTAAGATATGAAATGAGTAGCTCAACTTGTTGATTAGCTGGTGAAAATAACTGTTCAGCTTGTTGTGCAAGTCGAGATTCTTCTTGGGTAAGTTCAGTTGCAAGGTATTTGGGCCAGTACTGATTGATCGTTTTGCTGGCATTTTCAAGCGCATTAGCCGCTTGCGAAGCGCTAAATCCGCCAGCATTCGCTTTATTGATCGCGTCAATTACATCAACGGCATATTTATCAGCGATAACCTTAAGATCGTCTAAAGGAACCACTCTGTCGTTATAGATACGCTCGACGCCATATTCGATTTTTCCCATCATATAAATGGCGATAAAACCAATGGTTACTAGCATTAGGAGCGGCACGAGAATGCCAATAAACATTTTTTGTTTTATTTGAAGACCATTCATATGGATTTCCTCAGTATATTCAGGGAGGCTTTTAGGCAGAGCTCGAGCAGTCCATGATGAGTCTGTATGAATAGTTATAGCAAATATGCCAAATGAGGTTGGTGATTTAAGGAAATAAAATTGCAGAAACAAAAAAACCTCGCTTAGCGAGGTCTTTATGTTGGTACAGATGAGAGGACTTGAACCTCCACGCCCGCAAGGGCACCAGCACCTGAAGCTGGCGTGTCTACCAATTCCACCACATCTGCATTGGTATTCGACAGGTTGTCGAATTAAGTTGAATCGCAATTTGGTACAGGTGAGAGGACTTGAACCTCCACGCCCGTAAGGGCACCAGCACCTGAAGCTGGCGTGTCTACCAATTCCACCACACCTGCACTGTACTTTAATTGCAATCCTTTAACACTGGTCGCTAAGGCAACCAACTTAAAGATGGTGCCCGAACCCGGAATCGAACCAGGGACACGAGGATTTTCAATCCTCTGCTCTACCGACTGAGCTATTCGGGCGACGGGCGCAATTTAAAGGCTTTTCGGCTTTTGAGTCAACTGATTTTTACTAAATAATGTAAAAAGTGATGCGGTTGGGTAAGTTTTACTCGAATCGAGTATTTATTGAGTCCTAGCGGGAATGACAAGAGAAAATACTCAGTGCCACTTAAAGGGGATAAACGTTAAAAATGTCCGTAGAAGACGAAAAAATGCCCCTTTAAAAGGGGCATTTCTATTTAGTTAGATAATATTTCATTGTTTGGGAAGTTAGCTTGCATTACCATTAGCACGTTTTGCTTCAGTTGGTTCTGACCTAACTCACCATAAGCTTCTGCCATAATCTCCAGTGCTCGCTCAGTTGACGGAGTGCCGGGATATGTTTCTAACACTGATTGTGCACGAACAGCCGCAGCACTCCAAGCGTTCATTTTGATATAGTATTCAGCAACTTGAATGGAGTATCTTGCTAAACGGTTTTTTAGCGATAACATGCGTTTTTGTGCATCAGCGGCATATTTGCTGTTGGGGTAGGTTTTGATTAGACGGTCAAAATCCTTAAAGGCATCTTGGGCATTTTTCGGATCACGATCGGTTCTATCGATATTCAACATATCGTGGAAAAGATAGCTATCCGCCTGCATATTGACGAGTCCTCGCATATAGTAGACATAGTCGATATTGGGGTGCGTTGGGTTGAGACGGATGAATCTGTCAATGTTAGCAATGCCAGAGGCAACATCGTCCATTTTGTAATAAGCATAAATCAGATCCAATTGAACCTGAGTTTTATGTGGTCCAAACGGGAAGCGAGAGTCTAGCGCCTCCAATGAACGGACAGCTTTAGAGTAATTGCCAAGCTCCATGGAGGTTCTTGCCTGAGAATAAAGCTCGTCAGGTGAGGTTTTGGCGGCAATATCGTTATCTTCAGGACTGCTACTACAGGCTGATAACGCTAGTGAAAATAGGACTAAGGTTAAGCCTTTGGAGAATTTATACATACTTGAATTCAATTCTTTATAAGTTGTAGTTAAGAATTTTTCCATTTCACGATAAAATAGAAAGCATTCGATTGTAACAGATAGCACACATTTTTTGACCCCAAAATGGGGATACGGTTCCTATGACACAAGAGATTAATCTAAAAAGCGAGATTTCGGCAACACAAACTGGTTTGAGATTGGATCAAGCACTGGCTGAGTTGTTCCCTGATTACTCGCGCACGCGCATCAAGGAATGGATCCTATCTGATGCAGTCTATGTTGATGGCGTAATGGTAAACAAGCCGCGCGAAAAAGTTTTTGAGCTGCAGCAAATCGAAATTAACGCCACGCTCGAAGAAGAAGTGCATGCGGCTGCGCAAGCAATTGAGCTGGATATTGTCTATGAAGATGATGATATTTTAGTCATCAATAAACAAGCTGGCTTAGTGGTGCATCCTGGTGCAGGTAATGCCGACGGTACTTTGATGAACGCATTGCTGCACCATTGCCCTAATATTGAGCACGTGCCACGTGCGGGTATTGTGCACCGTTTGGATAAAGACACCACAGGTTTGATGGTGGTGGCCAAAACGGTTGAAGCCCAAACCCATTTAGTGGCCGCATTGCAAGCCCGAGAAATCACCCGTGAGTACGAGGCGATTGTCCTCGGTACTATGACGGCGGGTGGCACTGTCGATGAGCCGATTGGCCGTCATCCGACAAAACGTACCCATATGGCGGTGCATCATTCGGGTAAACCCGCGGTGACCCATTATCGTGTGGCGGAAAAATTCCGTAATCATACCCGTTTAAGATTACGTTTAGAGTCTGGACGTACTCACCAAATTCGTGTGCATATGGCGTATATCGGCCATGTGTTGGTGGGTGATCCTGTATATGGTGGCCGTCCAAAACCACCGAAAGCAGCAAGTCCTGAGTTTTTCGAGATTTTGAAGAACTTTAAACGCCAAGCACTGCACGCGGTGCGATTGGAATTAGCGCATCCTGTGACCTGTGAAATCATGAGCTGGACTGCGCCGATCCCAGAAGATATGGTGATTTTGACTAAAGCACTGCGTCAAGACACTTTAGAACACCCGATTGAGTACTAACTGATGTTGAACCACGATTGGCCAGTACCTGACAATGTGGCAATTGCAATGACAGATCGCCATGGCGGCGTGAGTCTTGCCCCCTACGATAGCCTGAATTTAGGGTTGCACGTGGGTGACATACCGCAGCAAGTATTGGTTAATCGTGGCTTACTAGCACAGCAGTTACAGCTTGCGACTGAGCCTGTGTGGTTGGAGCAAGTCCATGGTACTCGAGTGATTGATTTGGCCGATATCGTCCCAATTAATCTTACTCAAGACGCTCAATCAGAGTGTGTGGCATTGCAAAATACGCCACCTTTGGTCGCTGATGCCAGCTATACTGACCTCGCTGCACGGGTTTGCGTAGTGATGACCGCTGATTGCTTGCCGGTGCTTTTGTGTAATCAACTAGGGACTGAAGTTGCTGCTGCCCATGCTGGTTGGCGCGGACTGTGTGATGGGGTGATTGAGGCAAGTGTGGCTAAGTTTGCCTCTAAACCGAGTGAGCTGATTGCCTATTTAGGACCCGCGATTGGCCCTAGAGCTTTTGAAGTTGGCGCCGAAGTGCGTGCCGCCTTTATGGCAAAAGATCCTAATGCGGAAAGTTGTTTTATTGCGCGAGGCGATAAATACATCGCCGATATTATCGGATTAGCCAAATTACGCTTAAAGCAACTGGGTATTACACAGATCTACAGCGCTGATATTTGCACTGTATTGAACCAGGATTATTTCTCCTATCGCCGCGATAAAATCACTGGTCGTATGGCTTCCTTGATCTGGCTTAAGTCTTAAGTTTATTCCCCTATAATTTGTATTTATTTCTAGCCATCTAGCTTGAAATTGGTCAAATAGCCCCCATCTTTTAACTAACAAAATGCTGTACCTTATTTGTGAGTTTTAGGAGGCTGTATGCGACTCGATCGTATGACTAATAAATTTCAGCTTGCCATCTCAGATGCCCAGTCGTTAGCACTTGGGCGTGATCATCAGTTTATCGAACCGCTACATTTGATGATGGCGCTGCTCAACCAGGATTCTGGTTCTATCCATCCCTTATTAACCCAAGCAGGTATTCGGGTGAGTGCGCTGCGCTCGCTCTTGAGCCAAGAGCTTGAACGTCTACCGCAGGTCGAAGGCACTGGCGGCGATGTACAATTATCCCAAGGGTTAATTCGTTTATTAAACCTGTGCGACAAGTTGGCGCAAAAGCGCAAAGACAAATATATCTCCAGTGAGTTGTTCGTTCTTGCCGCGCTTGAGGGCAGCGATGCGCTAGCACAATGCCTCAAAAAATCCGGCGCGACCAAAGAGCTAATGGAACAAACCATTGAGCAAATGCGTGGTGGTCAGAATGTGGATGATCCTAATGCGGAAGACCAACGCCAAGCGCTGAAAAAGTTTACCGTTGATCTTACTGAACGTGCCGAGCAGGGCAAACTCGATCCTGTCATTGGCCGTGACGATGAAATCCGCCGCACCATTCAAGTACTGCAACGTCGTAGCAAAAACAACCCAGTGCTGATTGGTGAGCCTGGCGTGGGTAAAACCGCGATTGTTGAAGGTCTTGCTCAGCGCATTGTGAACGGTGAAGTCCCTGAAGGGATTAAAAATAAACGTGTTTTATCCTTAGATATGGGCGCATTGATTGCTGGCGCTAAATATCGTGGTGAGTTTGAAGAGCGTTTAAAAGCCGTGCTTAACGAGCTGGCGCAGGAAGAGGGCCAAGTGATCCTCTTTATCGACGAGTTGCACACAATGGTGGGCGCGGGTAAAGGCGATGGCGCTATGGACGCGGGTAACATGTTAAAGCCTGCTTTGGCCCGTGGTGATCTCCACTGCGTTGGGGCGACGACTCTTGACGAGTATCGCCAATATATTGAAAAAGATGCTGCCCTTGAGCGTCGTTTCCAAAAAGTATTAGTGGATGAGCCAAGTGTTGAAGACACCATCGCGATTTTGCGTGGCTTGAAAGAGCGTTATGAGCTGCATCACCATGTGGAAATTACCGATCCGGCGATCGTAGCGGCGGCGACCATGTCACACCGTTATGTGTCGGACCGTAAATTACCCGATAAAGCCATCGACTTAATTGACGAGGCGGCATCGAGCATCCGTATGCAGATGGATTCCAAGCCTGAATCCCTCGACAGATTGGAGCGTCGTGCTATCCAGTTGAAACTGGAAGAGCAGGCATTGGCCAAAGAAAACGATGAGGCGAGCCGTCGTCGACTCGAACATTTACGTGTCGAGTTGCATGAAGTTGAGGCTAAGGCGTCGGAGCTTAATGAAATCTGGCGCACCGAAAAAGCGGCGTTGGCAGGTACTCAGCATATTAAAGCCGACCTTGAGCAAGCGCGGATGGATTTAGAAGTCGCGCGCCGCGCCGGTGATTTAACGCGTATGTCCGAGCTGCAATATGGCCGTATTCCAGAGCTTGAAAAGCAATTGGACTTGGCATCGCAAGCTGAAATGCAGGATATGACACTGCTGCGCAATAAAGTTACTGACTTAGAAATCGCCGAAGTGTTATCAAAGGCGACGGGTATTCCGGTTTCTAAGATGCTTGAAGGCGAGCGTGAAAAACTGTTACAAATGGAAGTGGCACTGCATGAGCGCGTGATTGGCCAAAACGAAGCTGTGGATGCGGTCGCTAATGCGATTCGTCGTAGCCGCGCAGGGCTTGCCGATCCTAACCGTCCGATTGGTTCGTTCCTGTTCTTAGGACCAACTGGTGTGGGTAAAACCGAGTTGTGTAAGTCGTTAGCTAAGTTCCTATTCGATACAGAATCGGCCTTAGTGCGCATCGACATGTCAGAGTTTATGGAAAAACATGCTGTTTCACGTTTGGTTGGTGCTCCTCCTGGATATGTTGGCTATGAAGAGGGCGGTTATTTAACTGAAGCGGTTCGCCGTAAGCCTTATTCAGTGATTCTGCTCGATGAGGTGGAGAAGGCGCACCCAGACGTGTTCAACATCTTGCTGCAGGTGCTGGATGATGGCCGCTTAACCGATGGTCAAGGCCGTACCGTCGACTTTAGAAATACGGTGATCATCATGACCTCAAACTTAGGCTCTGACATTATCCAAGAAGGATTCGGTCACTTAAGTTATAGCGAAATGAAGAGCGCGGTGATGAATGTGGTGACCCATAGCTTTAGACCCGAGTTTTTAAACCGGATCGATGAGTCTGTGGTATTCCATCCCTTGGATGCAGAAAATATCAAGCATATTGCTTCTATCCAAATTGCTTCATTGCGTAAGCGTTTGGCAGAGAAAGACTATACGCTGGAGATCACCGACGAGGCATTATCATTGATTGCCGAAATTGGTTTCGATCCAGTCTATGGTGCAAGACCTCTGAAACGAGCCTTGCAGCAAGAGATGGAAAATCCATTAGCGCAAAAATTACTGCGTGGCGAGTTACTGCCCGGCAAACCTATCAAGGTCAGTTGCGCTGGTCGTGAGCTGGTATTCGAGCAATAATTTACGACAATCTTTGCCGTGCATAATGCTGCTTAACTTAAACAAAAAACCGAAGTCTTGGACTTCGGTTTTTTTTTGCCTATATCGGTTACAGATAAAATAGCGGTTAGTAATAGTGTGGCATTGCCATCAAGATTTTTAGTGGCGCCTATTACAAACTCTGGGCGTTATTTTTTATTGCAAAATAGTTTGATCCGCTGTTGATTCTCTGTAATGGCTGCTTGGCGCTCTTCTTCTGTCATCGCGACAGGTTCTTTATTACCGTCTTCTTGGCGGGTGAGTTTTGTATGGGTCGTTAACACATCTAAATTATGTTTAGCGTTTTCACAAATTGCTTCTGCTTGCTTGGCATCTTTCTCTTTAATTAAAGCCGCCGATTTTTCGGACTCAGACATTTCAGGAGGCGCTTCCTTTTTAATGGGAGCTATATAGCCAATTTTACTCGGTTCAAGATCATTGCTATTCAGCTGCTGCGCTTGTTGTTCCTGAGTCGGTGGTTGTTGGCTGTAATGGGTGACACCATTTTCATCAACCCAAGTGTAAATGACACCCGCAAACACGGAAGGTGTAAATAGCACTAGACATACAAAACCTAAAAATACCGCGTTCAAATTTGTTTTCGTTAACATAAACATCATCCCTAAGGGCACCATCGACATGATAGTAAAATATGCTATCTTGAAGCCTACTTTCATTCCAGTTCATAGCTTTATAAGTGTATGCAAAATTCTTCTAATCAAACAGTAAAGAATAAAGGTATCTATTTACTGCCTAATTTATTCACGACCGCAGGCTTGTTTTCCGGTTTCTATGCTGTGATTGCCTCAATGAATGCCAACTTTGAAGCCGCTGCGATCGCGATTTTTGTAGCTATGATCTGTGACGGTCTTGACGGACGAGTGGCAAGGTTGACGAATACTCAAAGTGACTTTGGTGCCGAATACGACAGTATGGCGGACATGGTGTCCTTTGGCATGGCTCCAGCATTACTCGCCTATAATTGGGCCTTAGCGGATTTAGGCAAAGTCGGTTGGTTGGCGGCGTTTATCTATTGCGCAGGTGCTGCATTAAGGCTTGCTCGATTTAATACTCAAGTCGGTGTTGCGGATAAACGATACTTCCAAGGTTTAGCAAGTCCTGCTGCCGCTGCGGTTATTGCTGGCAGCATTTGGCTTGGGAATCAATATAATCTTGATGGCAAAAATATCAGTTGGATTGCCGGATTGATCACTGCAATCACGGGCTTATTAATGGTGAGTAATTTCCGTTATCACTCTTTCAAGGAGATTGACTGGCGCGGCAAAGTGAACTTTATCGCCATTCTATTCGTTGTGGGCGTATTTGTTGTGGTTTCGGTTCAGCCTGCTTTAATTCTCTGCATTGGTTTTTATCTCTACGCCATCTCGGGGCCTGTGATCACTATTCGTACCGTGAGAAAGCTAAAAGTAGCCCATATTGTGGGTGATGGAGAGCATGAAAAGGAACAAGAAACAGCAGAGGGCACCAAGGGTTCAAAAAGTTCTACGGATAATCCTTAGTCCGACAGTTCCTACATTCTCAATCTTTTATGCCATGTTAGTTCTACGGTTCAAGAGTCGCCATTCCCTATTCTTGAACCGTTTCTCTGCACCGGACATACTCATCTATATATGTAAAAGTTTTAAAGCGCCCTTTCTTAAGGCTATTCGATCTATAGAATTTCCTGCACATCCTTTCTACATATGCCAAACTTACCAGCCGAAGTGAGAAAAATAGCAGCATATCCACCCAATACTTGAAGATTTGTTGGTTATTTGTCCATTCGGCAGGTTTTGTTAAAAAAGCGCTTGCACAAAAAGTTTCGCTGCCTATAATGCGCATCCACTGACACGGCAGACAGCGAAAGCGAATGCGGTTACAGTGCGAATCGAATGCAAATTGTGCAGTTGATTCGAAAGCCTCAA
>NZ_JAKZGV010000076.1:0-11977 GCF_022557375.1 Shewanella sp. MM_2022_3 | reverse complement strand
ATATTAGAGATCTAGAAGGAAAACCTTACAATTTTGGCAATGATATATTGCTAGATGTTAATAACAAATCATATTACTTTAAAAAAAATATTATTCCATATAAAAATATTGGCAATGGAAGTGTTTTTTATGGTGATTATTTTCTAAAAGTATACTGTATTTAATACAAGCTGCGTTTATTAAACACAGTACTGTACGATGGCCTATAACATCAAACTAGGAACTACGATTTAGGGGCTTGCATCAACACTGTTTAGGTTAGTTTGATGCAAGCCTCTGTTGAGTCTTACTTAACCGCGTTGGCCTTGCGGGCGGCGTGCAGTTTCTTATAGCTTTCAATTAAGCGTAGGTGTGGCTCGATACCTTCGAGTTGCATGCTGGTCTTAGTCAAGCCGCTGAAACGGACTTTACCAGTAACGCTGCCGACCACTTGTTCCATCACTTCCGCGCCAAACATGCGGGTAAAGTTATGGCTAAAGTCTTCGAGTTCAAGGTCTTCATCCAGTGTCACTTCCAGTACCGCGCTCATTGCTTGGAAGAACAGATTGCGCTTCACAGTATTGTCGTTAAATTGCAGGAACTCACCGACTAATTCGAGCGCCTCTTCATGCGCGCCGAGTGCTAGATAAATCAGGATCTTAAGTTCGATAATCGTTAACTTGCCCCAGACGGTATTTTCATCGAAGACGATACCAATCAGGGTACGAATATCGGTGTAGTTATCGAGCTGACTTTCCTCTAAACGATTGACTAGGTTAACCAATTGCTTAGTGCTTAGAGAATGCAGATTCAGAATATCTTCACGGTAATCCAGCGCTTTGTTGGTGTTATCCCAAATCAGGTCTTCAACTGGATAAACCTCAGAGTAATCAGGGACTAAAATACGGCAAGCCGATGCGCCTAACTGGGTAAATTCGGCAACATACACCTCTTTACCCAGCTCTTCTAAAATGCCGAATAAGCGGTCCGCTTCCTCTTCGTTGGTGCCGGAGAAATCCCATTCGCAGAACTCATAGTCATGCTTGCTGCTAAAGAAGCGCCAGGAGATCACCCCCGTTGAGTCGATAAAGTGCTCGACAAAGTTTTCAGGCTCGCTCACCGCCATGCTATTAAAGGTCGGTTTTGGCACATCGTTTAAGCCTTCAAAACTGCGACCTTGGAGTAATTCGGTCAGGCTGCGCTCCAATGCCACTTCAAAGCTTGGATGGGCGCCGAAGGAGGCGAATACCCCGCCGGTTTTCGGGTTCATCAGCGTCACGCACATGACTGGGAATTGGCCGCCTAATGAGGCGTCTTTCACCACCACAGGGAAGCCTTGTTCTTCTAAACCCTTAATGCCCGCAAGAATGCTTGGGTATTTTTCTAACACCGACATAGGCACGTCTGGCAGGACGATTTCCTGCTCGATAATTTGGCGTTTCACCGCGCGCTCGAAGATCTCAGAGAGACACTGCACTTCGGCTTCTTTCAGGTTATTACCCGCGCTCATGCCGTTGCTTAAGAACAGGTTTTCAATCAGGTTTGATGGGAAGTACACAGTCTCGCCATCGGATTTACGGGTATAAGGAATCGCACAAATACCGCGTTCACGATTGCCCGAGTTAGTGTCGATAAGATGCGAGCCACACAGCTCCTCATCGGGATTGTAAATCTCGAGGCAATAGTCATCTAACAGGCCTGCTGGCAGCGAATCGTCCTCTTCTAAAGCAAACCATTTTTCATTCGGGTAATGCACAAACTCGCTATTGGCGATCTCAACCCCAAAGAATTGATCGTTATAGAAGAAGTTATTGTTTAAACGCTCGATAAACTCGCCGAGGGCCGAGCACAGTGCGCTCTCTTTGGTTGCGCCTTTACCATTGGTAAAACACATGGGCGATGCGGCATCGCGGATATGCAGCGACCACACATTGGGCACAATGTTGCGCCATGAGGAGATCTCAATCTTCATCCCCAAATCGGCGAGCATCGCCGTCATATTGGCAATGGTCTGCTCCAGCGGTAAATCTTTGCCCAAAATATAGGTGCTACTTTCACCGGCGGGATGACCCATCAACATAGCATTGGCATCGGCATCGAGGTTTTCAACGGTTTCGATTCTAAATTCTGGGCCAGTCTGCACTACTTTCTTCACTGTGCAGCGGTCGATAGAGCGCAAAATACCTTCGCGGTCTTTATCCGAAATATCGTCGGGCAATTCGACATTGATCTGGAAAATCTGGTTATAGCGATCTTCTGGGTCGACAATATTGTTTTGCGATAGGCGGATATTGTCCGTCGGAATATCGCGGGATTTACAATATACCTTCACAAAATAGGCCGCACACAGCGCCGAAGAAGCTAAGAAGTAGTCGAAGGGGCTCGGCGCCGAGCCATCGCCCTTATAACGGATAGGCTGATCGGCCGTTACCGTAAAATCGTCGAACTTGGCTTCGAGTCTCAGGTTGTCGAGAAAATTAACTTTGATTTCCATTAGAATTTTTCCACTCAATATGCTCAAACGCGGTAATCGTATCCGTTACCGCACAGCATTGCCCTTGGGCGCTATCATCTGGGGGGAATTATCGGTGTTTTTCGACCATTAGTCTTGGGTTAATTATGTTAAAAAAACACCAGCGGGATTTTTATGCCGTAAGCAGCAAATAGAACTGTGGGATTTATTGCGGCATTGACTGTGGTTTGGCTAAGGGTTAATGCTCAGCGTCGCCTTGCTTATCCGCCTCGCGTTTCACCAGTAAAAAAGTCAGATACATCTTGGTCGGCAGGGATAACGCCATGCCAACGGCAACGCAAACGGCGCTGATAATAATCCCCTTAACACCCATGGCTTCGACGGTCACATTAAAGTTATGCAGATAAATGCCAAGCACAATCAGGCACAGCCCGATGCTAATACAGATTTTTAAGAGGGTGATCAGCCGTTGGTTGGTCACAGTCCTGCCCCTTTTAGTGTGCGCATTTGGTATGTGTCCATCTCGCCTTGTCCACCTCACCTTGATTAAGCTTGAGCTGCGACTCTTGCCCACTTAAGCGAACAAACGCCCTGTCGCATTTCATCGAGAATAACTAATATAATGAGCGCATTGGCTTATTGAGGCTTTGATTAAGATCAACGAAGTACTGCGAGCCGCCCTCATCCTTAAGTCAAATATCATTAAGGTTTTTTGTCGGTTACATTAGATTTTTGTTAACTTAAGCACTTAAGAAGAATGGGGATTAGTTATACTGCCCTGCAAATATAGAGGCTTATTTCGGAGTTGTTAAGCATGTCTAATCTCAGTTTACGTAACAAATTGCTCCTGTTAGCGCTGTTCCCGTTACTCTTAACCCTCGTCATACTGATGACAGTTTCCTACCATGTAGAACAAGAATCTCTTGCCGATGAGGTCACCGCATTTAGAGAAAAGCTGATTGGCGAGCGTAAAACCCAAATCAAAGAAGCCACCCAAATCGCCGCAGGCATAGTGCAATATCAGTTATCGTTAAAAGAACAGGGCAATGTCAATCAAGCCCTACGCGATATTCGCTTTGGTAGTTCGGGCTACTTCTTTATTTACGATTCCCAAGGTAAAAACCTGTTCCATGCGGTCATGCCCAATCTCGAAGGGCAAAATAAAATCGATATGACCGACCCCCGCGGCACCAAAATCATTGTCGGTTTACTCAATGCCGCGAAAAACGGTGACGGTAACTTCTCGTTTTATTTCCAAAAGCCAAATACCAACGAGCAAATCGAAAAACTCGGCTACTCCATGATGATCCCTGGTACTGATTGGATGCTCGGCACTGGGGTCTATGTTGATGATATCGATGCCGTGGTTGAGGATTACCGTGCAACCGCCTATGAACAAATGATGAGTAAATCCCTCGGGGTGTTATTAATTGCGCTGATACTGGCGGCAATTACTGCCGCAGTAATCCTTTTGACAGCTCATCGCATGGTGACGCCGATTAAGAATATGGCCGATAACTTAAACGATATCGCCAAAGGCGAAGGCGATTTAACTAAACGCCTTACAGTGACGGGTGAGGATGAAATCGCCCAATTAGGCCGCTCCTTCAACCTGTTTGTCGATAAACTGCAAACCATCATTGGTGATGTGGCAAACGCGACCGCCAAAGTCAAAAGCGCGGCCAACGCGATTCACGACCAAACCAAGGTGATGTCGAGCCAGCTTATCAGCCATAACAATGAAACGGATCAAGTGGTTACCGCCATTACTGAGATGTCTGCAACCGCGAGTGAAGTAGCGCAAAATACCACCCAAGTGGCCGAGGCTACCCATGCCGCCACGGGCGATGTGGCCAATGCCCAGCGTTGTGTCGATGCCTCGCTAGAGGAGATTTCGGCGCTAATGGCGCAAATCAATAATGCCGCCAGCAATATTCAATCCTTGAGTGAACAATCCAAAAAAATCAACAGCGTACTCTCGGTTATTGGCGGCATTGCCGAGCAAACCAACCTGTTGGCATTAAACGCCGCGATTGAAGCCGCCCGCGCGGGTGAACAGGGACGCGGCTTTGCCGTGGTCGCCGATGAGGTGCGTAGCCTAGCCAGTCGTACTCAATCAAGCACATTAGAAATCAACGAGATGCTATCCGAACTGCACAAGCTTGTGGCCCTGGCAGTCAAAACCATGGAAGAGAGTCAGCAGAGTTGTGTGCGTTCGGTAGACTCGTCCCGCGCTATCTCAGACAGCCTTGGCTCTGTGACCTCGGCAGTAACCGCCATCAATGATATGAGTACCCAAATCGCCACCGCGGCAACCGAGCAAAGCTCTGTGACCGAAGAGATCAACCGTAATGTGTTTGCTATTCAAGAGATTGTGAATGAGCTGCTGCACTCCAGCGAAGAGGCTGCGAGCGTGAGCCAAACAGTGTCACAGGAAGGGACAAATCTGGGTAAACTTGTGGGTCAATTTAAGATTTAACGCCTACAGCGTCATATGAGCGAACGGCGTAAGTCGATTCAGTGTTAATCGATTCAGTGTTAGTCGATTCGGCATAAATAGCTATCTTTAACCACCTAAGGCCTCAAGCAATTGAGGCCTTTTTCTTGGGTACTGCCTGCTAATAACCCCGCCTAAGCCCAGGATTCGGCATCAAAGCTCGGCATTAGAGTTCGACACCAAAGCTCGGTATTAGAGTTCGGCATCAAAGCGGGCAAGGCGCGCCTCGCTGATGCTGCATTGGGTCTGCTGCATAAGCTCACCTAAGGTAATGGCGGGATTTTGGTTGATCAGGCGAACCAGTTTTGCGCTGAGTGGTTCAAGCTTATCGGCGTGTTGTAATAAGGCGCTGTTGATCTTTTTGATCATAAAGGTAAATTCGGCAGTATCACTCTGGGCTGTTAACTCGGCGCAGCAGCTTTGAATGGCGATAGCCTGCCCTGTGATGCTCCAATTACGGGAGCGGCGCACCCGCTTTAGCTCGCAGCCGTGCTTAAGCGCCATTGCCTGCGCCCGCTTTGCCGCCTCGCGGCCGATGCGATGGATAAGTGATAGCAAGGGAATACTAATATCATCATGCATAGTGGTTAGATTCAGCCCTGCTTAGCGATAAAAATGATTGATATATAAGTGAATGATACATAATGAATTAGAGACATAAGTGCTTAAATACCGGAGTGGTTATCGGTATAACAACCACAGCTTGAAACGCTTCAACATCGGCTCGAGCGCCACTTTAGCCACGTTAAATCATCAGCGCAAAAAAATCAGCACGCCTAGATTTTAGCCCCTTATGATTTGCGGATAAATTGGGAGTTAGCCGCGCACCATGTCAGCAATAACTGCTGTAACTGCCGCAGCTTCTTGGAGTAATGGCTTTGCTTTGCATAGACCATATATAAATCATAAGGATATAAATACCATTCTGGCAGTAAGCGCAACAGTTTTTGCTGCGCGATATCCTGCTGCACTAAGTAATAGGGCAAACAGGCAATCCCTTGACCACTCAAGGCTAACAGATGATTAGTCGCATAATTTGAGCTAATCACCGCGGACTCAAACCCTAGGGTTACACTCTCGCCAGCGGCATGCTCGAGAGTCCACTGCGTTTCACCGCCCGAAAGTAGCGGATATTGGGGTAAATCCGCGGGGTTCACTAAGTCTGCCGCAGGTAAATACCCAGGCGCGGCCACTAACACATGGCTAATTCGCCCTAGGTATTTAGCGACTAAATTATCGCTATGTTTAAGTGTGGTTCTTAAGGCAAGGTCAAACTGACCAAATTCAACATCTTGAATATCTTGCTCAAAACAAAATTCAAACCGAACCTGAGGAAAATTCGCCATCAATGGGATCAATAGCGGCGCTAATAGGGCTTTACCCAACTCAGTAGGAGCGGTGAATCTTAAACGGCCACAATCATCCTCAGTTAAATCTTGTACTAAACGCTCGGCCTCACTGGCTAATCTGTCGATTTCGCAGGCTTTAGCATACAAGGTCTGCCCCGCTTCGGTCATCGAGACTCGGCGCGTGGTGCGATACAACAACTGGCAGCCCAGCTCATCTTCCAAGGCTTTAACATGGCGAGACACTAAGCCCTTAGAGGCTTCAAGCTGCTCCGACGCCGCACTAAAGCTCTGCATTTTAACAACCATCATAAAGGATTGAAGATGCGTTAGGTTCATTGATTGAATCCATTTATTAAACAATGTGGTGATTATATGGGCTTTTTCCGGTTATTTCGCCGAGCTAAGCTGTGTTTATATTCAATAATGGAGAAAATCATGAAAATACTCGTTGTAGGTGCAGCAGGCAATATCGGCCAAGCGGTGACGCGATTACTTAAAGCTGAAGGTCATCAAGTTATCCAAGTCGGGCGAACCCGTGGCGATCTGTTGATGGATATTCGCGATCCCAACTCACTCCAACAAGGCTTTAATCAGTTAGGTAAAGTCGACGCCATTATCGCAGCGATGGGAGACGTCGCCTTTAAACCCTTTGCCCAACTCGACCAAGCCGATTGGCAAAAAGGCATACAGAGCAAATTGTTAGGCCAAATCCAGTTAGTGCAAATGGGTAGTCAGTTTTTAAATGCGGGCGGCAGTTTTACCTTAACCAGTGGCATTATCGCCGATGTGCCCGTTAAAGATGGCGTTAGCGCTGCCACCATCAACGGCGCACTTGAACATTTTGTTGCCGCAGTCGCCAATGAGTTACCTCAGCAGCAGCGGATCAATATTGTCAGCCCAACCGTATTAACCGAGTCATATACCGCGTATCGAGATTACTTTGCGGGTTTTAGTACCATTGATGCCGATATCCTCGCTAAGACTTACTTAAGATCGGTTATGGGCAGGGAAAATGGCCGCACCTTAAAAGCCTTTTCCAATGCGGGTGCAGTATAAAACCAGACTCTTGATTGAGATCCTTGAGCAAGGCGGCGGGATTGCCTACAATAACGCACTTTTTGTTCACTACAGATAACGACCATGACTGACACAACAGCACAACCCGCATTACCCGATCGTCTTTCGGTTAACCCACGCAGCCGCCACCATGTAGCTGAAGTCTTCCAATACGATGTGGGTATCCGCGTGAACGGTAAAGAACGTTTCGATGTTGAAGAATACTGCATCAGCGAAGGCTGGGTTAAAGTTCCAAGCAAATCCTTAGACCGTCGTGGTCAACCTCTGCTGTTAACCATCAAAGGCACAGTAGAAGCATTTTACCGTTAAGCAGCCACGGCTAACGGAAAATAATAACGGCCAATTCAATTGGCCGTTTTTATTTACCCTGTATAACCCCAAAACGCCCACCAATACCTCTCCTCAAATATTCACAAGTTGTTATTTAAAATAAGTATTTGTGATAAAACGCATTGATTAAACCGCATAACGCGGGTTAAAGTGTGACCACTAAGGGAAATGCAGAGCCACACTCGAACACCCATATCGAGCACGCTATTTAGGGACGAAGCAGCCAATCAATTATCTGACTCCCCTCTTAACAGCCACCTCTGTCACCAAGGTATAAAGCACATTCGTTATATGTGCGTTATATGTGCGTTATGGAATAAAAAACCTTTTTACTTCAAGGATGTAAATGGCAGATTTCGGCAGCAACCTATTATCCGTTGTAATTATTCTATCCAGCGTGTTTGTCGGCGCAGGAGTGTTGCATGTGTTTCTTCGATACCGCGATGCAACGCTAACCCTGCCCGTTGACCGTGAGCAGCTAACCCGCATTCCCGCCTATGGCTTACAACAGCAAATCCAAGATCTGCAATTAGATTTAATGGGTTACATGATGATGGGAGCCATGATCTTTTGCTTCCCCTTTGCACTTAACAGCATTCAAGCTCATATCGCAGCAGGCAAATTCCCTTGGATGTTAAGTATTTCAGCGTTAATGGGCTTAAGCTATTGCAGCTTTAAAACGTGGAAAAACTTTTCCAAACTTACCAAATTACGCCTAGGACATACGGCAGAGATCGCCACCGCCAATGAACTAATCGGCCTACAAGCCTTGGGTTATCAAGTATTTCACGATGTGCAAGCCGACGGCTTTAATATCGACCACCTTGTGATCGGCAAAAATGGCGTATTCGCGATTGA
This sequence comes from Shewanella sp. MM_2022_3, assembly GCF_022557375.1. Classification (NCBI taxonomy): domain Bacteria; kingdom Pseudomonadati; phylum Pseudomonadota; class Gammaproteobacteria; order Alteromonadales; family Shewanellaceae; genus Shewanella; species Shewanella sp. MM_2022_3. The sequence continues at coordinate 3,414 of NZ_JAKZGV010000076.1, read as the reverse complement.
AACCAAAGGCCGCCATAAGCGCAATAAAGACCTACGCCAAACCAATGGCAATGGCTCTGGCCCTAGTTCTGGTAAGAAAGGCTATGAAGTATTTTACAAAGACGGGCGCTTAAACTTCCCCTCGTGGACAGAAACCAAACCCATAGAACAAGCGCAGCGCCAAGCCCAATGGGTCAGCCAATGGTTAACCAAAGCCACAGGCTCCCCCGTCGCCGCCACCCCAGCCCTAGTATTCCCCGGCTGGTATGTCACAAGCCAATCAAAACCACCGTTCCCGATCCTCAACCACAAACAATTAGTCGGCACGATCCCAAAACTGAAAACCCAAGATCTTACCCAGCAACAGGTCGACACCATCATCTACCAAGTCGCCCAAAGATGCCTCAGTAAAAGCGAGGTGGGGAAATGATGTGAAAAGTTAATGAAGAGTCAATCTATAATTAATTGGATATTCAAGCTAGCGTAAAACTTTATATTTTTCACCTTAAGGGACGTCGATGAATTTTGAAGTATTAGTAGATGAACAGTTTATGGATATATGTTTAGATAAAAATTTAAATCCAATAAAAAATAAAAATGTACTCTCAATAATTAATGATTTCCAGGATGGAAAGTGGCGCTACAGTAAATTTAGAAAATTTATTTGGGACAATATTGCCGAGACTGCTTTATCATATGACGAAAGAAAAAGCTTGGTAAATGAATCATATAGCGCCTTAGTTGAATCTGCTAAGAGTCTACGCTTAACGGATACAGCTAGCACAATTGGTCAAGGTAGTGAGCTAGCCGAAATTATATTATATGGCATTATGAAGCACCACTATGGAGCCCTTCCTGCTGTCCCCAAAATTTTTTACAAACAGAATGCACAAGATAATGCTAAAGGTGCAGATAGCGTACACATTGTTTTAAAAAATGATGAAGATTTTACCATTTGGTTTGGTGAGGCAAAATTTTTCAATGACATTAGTAACGAACGATTAAATGAAATTGTAAAGTCAGTAGGAAACTCTCTTGCTACTGACAAATTGAAACGTGAAAATGCAATAATTACAAATATAAAAGATATTGATTCATTAATTGATAATGAATCATTAAAATCTAACATCAAAAATGCACTCAGCGCTAAAAATTCTATTGACTCAATCAAACCAAAATTACATATACCTATCTTACTTCTGCATGAGTGTGAATATACATCATCATGCACAACCATAAGTGAAAGCTACAAACAGAATGTTATCAAATTTCATCACCAGCGACCTACTGCATATTTCAAAAAACATTTAAAAGCATTAAAAGATATACATCTATATGAAAAAATAACATTTCACCTAATACTATTTCCTGTTCCAAACAAAACTCCAATTATCGATAGTTTTATAAAGGATGTAAAACACTACAAGGAAGCAGAAAAAGATGTATGACATGTTCGATACAATGCATAAAATTAACGACTTCATTAATGAAGGGAAAATAGATAATGCTCGAAATCTTGTGATAAAGGCATTAGCAGACATTGAAATTAACAACAAAAAATTCCCATCTATTTTAAATCACTTTATAAGATGTGTTGGACTTTACCCCTATTTAGATCTTGAAACTGCATCATGGCAAGAAAAATTCGTATATGAATCTTTCAAGGTCGATGTAGGAGGGACAAATGTAACGCTACATAAAGAACAATCTTCATTATTGAAAAAACTAATCGATGGAAAAGATATAGCTGTCAGCGCTCCCACAAGCTTTGGCAAAAGTTTTGTTGTTGACTCATTTATTGCCATTAACAAGCCAAAAAATGTAATGATAATTGTGCCTACAATTGCGCTTACAGACGAAACAAGAAGACGTATTCACAAGAAGTTCTCCCATGAATACAAAATAATAACAACTACGGATGCGGAACTCGGTGAAAAAAACATTTTTATCTTTCCTCAAGAAAGAGCTACTAACTATATAGACCTAATTAATAGCTTAGATATTTTAATAATTGATGAATTTTACAAAGCAAGCAACATACATGATAAAGAAAGATCCCCATCACTTTTAAGAGCAATTTTAAAACTAAGCAAAAAAACCAAGCAAAGGTATTTTTTAGCTCCAAATATAAAACACTTAAATGAAAGTATTTTCACTCAAGGTATGGAGTTTATTAGTTTAGATTTCAACACTGTGTTTTTAGATAAGAAAAATATTTATCTAGATATAGACAAAGATATTTATACAAAAAGCGACGCCCTTTTAGATATTTTTGATAAATATAAAGGCAATACTCTAATATATGCTGGAACCTATTCTGCCATTTCGGAATTAGCAACCTTAATTATAGCTGAGACACCTGTACAACAAAGTAATCTTCTTTCTGATTTTGCAAAGTGGCTTACAAAAAATTACAGCCGAAATTGGCAATTAACAAACTTAGTTAAAAGAGGATGCGGTATCCACAATGGTCAACTTCATCGTTCTTTAAGCCAAATTCAAATTAAGCTTTTCGAAGAAAACACTGGGCTTAGCAGAATAATTTCTACTTCATCAATTATTGAAGGTGTGAATACATCTGCCGAAAACGTAGTGTTATGGCGTAATAAAAATGGCCAACCAAAATTAAATGACTTTACCTACAGAAATATTATTGGCCGTGGCGGAAGAATGTTTAAACATTTTATAGGCAATGTTTTTTTATTAGAAAAACCTCCTGAAGAAGAAGAGAACCAGCTTACTATAAATTTTAGTGATGAACTTGCTGCACATGTGGACGAAAATGAATTTTCACAACAATTAAGTTCAGAGCAAATTGCTAAAATAATTGCATATAAAGAGGAAATGTCAGAACTACTTGGTGAAGAAAATTATAGTCGCATGCAGCACGATAATGCTTTTAATGACAGTGACTCATCAGTGATAATTAAAGTTACAAGAGCTTTACGTGAGTCACCAGAGAGCTTTAATGGATTAGCCTATCTTAATTCTGAGATACCAGAAAACTGGAAATACTCACTTTACAACATATTAAAGATCATACCTGGCTATATAGGAGCTGCATATAGTGATATTGTAGAGTTTATTTGCATAATTGCAAATAATTGGCACTTAGACTTCCCACAACTCCTAGAGCAACTAGCGATACATGATATTGGCATCGATAAGTTCTTTGACTTAGAAAGGAAAGCCAGCTATAAATTGCCTGCTTTATTGAATGAAGTAAATCGTATGCATTCTGAATTATACCCAGAAAGAAGAATTGATATTTCTTCATTTATAGCAAAAATATCTCATGCATTTCTACCTCCCAATGTTTTTATTTTAGAAGAGTACGGCTTACCTCGTATGGTATCAAAGAAAATACACGAATCTGGCTATATTGATTTAGAGAGTAATGAAAAATCAATTCATGAAATAATTGATATTTTTAAT
>NZ_JAKZGV010000075.1:0-12233 GCF_022557375.1 Shewanella sp. MM_2022_3 | reverse complement strand
ACTATAACAAGTATTTTGTGATTTGTTACGCATTATTTATTTGTGCGATTTATAAACAAAAGCACGGATTCTTGTTTGAGAAAAATAGTAATTTACTTATATCTTACACAGGAATCCGTGCTTTTCATTCGAGACACTTCCAACTCCGATCACTAGTAAATCTCTTTTGATAAATACAGCAACAAAGAACAAAGGAGAACAATATGGCAGTATTACCCAACACACGCTGGCGCGATAAGTCAATCAAGCTAACTTCAATAGGCGACATACTTACAGATGAAACATTATCAGGCTCAGTCATCCGCACTAACAGGGGATATCATCAATGGGTATTTGAAGGGGAGACATTAATTCAAAGCCAATTCGATAGTAAGGCGCTCTATGCATTCCTAGTGAGTAAATCAATTGAAGGTGAAAGCTTTCAAGTTACTATTCCATCAGGCTTGCAAAGCTTGTCACGGATTCATGCGCGCACAGCTACTCCAAAGGAATCAAAATCAGCAGGTGAAAAAACAATATCAGTATCTGCTTTCGGTATTGTACCCGAAGGGCGTTACTTTAATTTCAGTAATCACACTAAGTTATACGTGATTGAAAAAGTTGAGAATGATGTAATCCATTTTAAACCTGAGTTAAGAATGCCAGTAGATACAACTACAATACTAAGCTTTGAACCAACACTGTATGGTTATATCAAGAATAATGATTTTGCACTTGAACCAGATACAGCTAACTTCCAACAATTCAAATTAAAAATACAGGAGGACATTTAATGCTGATAGATGATTTAGAAAAACGAACAGTATCAGCTAACTTCTTATTCGAAATGCGCTTAGGAGATCATGAGTACTATTACACAGATTGCCCATTTAATTTGGAACTTGAAGGGCAAGTTTACTCGCACCTTAACATCGTTAAGAAACTCGATAACTCTAAGGAGACTAGCAAATTAGACAGTAAAGGAATCAAGTTAACTCTAGTTGGATTAGATGATGTCATCCTTAAGCGCTTTATTGATACTGACGTATTAGGAGGCGAGATTACTGTGTTAATTGCATTTAGGGAAGGGGGAAGAATAACCAGTACCTATGTCTATAGCAGTGGGTATATCGATAAGGCTAAGCTTAAATCATCTGATAAATCTACAGATTTAATTATTGAGACAAGTAGTAAATTCCGAGACATCAAAAGCAAAGCATCAAGTCGGACTAACCAAAGTGAACAATTGAGTCGTTATCCGAATGATAACTTCTACAAATACGCTGCCCAAACAGATATGGATGTCAATTGGGGTAAAGATAAATAGATAAGGATAAAGAACAAGAGGAGTCCATGGATGGCACTTAACCACAACCCATATGAAACAGCACAACGGACGCTATCAGGTATTACCGCCTTTGCCTCACCTGACTTTAACGTCAATCTACTTAATAACGACCAATACTTAGAGACTAAGACAGGCGATAAGCGCAAACCAGTTGTATATGGAACCACGCGCCTAGGCGGCATTCTCGTATTCCAAGATTTAATTGGTGAGAACAAAGACTATCTACTTCAAGTCTATACGCTATGTGAAGGTGAGATTACTGGTATACCTGCAATTTTCGCTAATGGCACTGATACCTCAAGCTCACTCTATGATGCAACTCTACAACAAATTGACGGTAAAAAGGTCAAAGTGTCAAGCTGGCCAGTCCTCCGTTCAACCGTGTATACCCAAGCGTATCAAGATCTATTCAATGTCTTAGGCACAGTATCGAACAACAAACAGCGAGTAATTTATACCCAAGTTTCAACTGGGCGCACTGACTATACCAGCACACCTCTGACTATTGCCAAGTTATCACCGAAATGGGATGACACCTTCTTAGGTAATGCAAGTGCGAGTGTGGCAGTTGTTTATGACCTGTCAGCATTCTCCGAGGAACCTAAGCTTGAATTCATGGTTAAGGGTATTAAGGTCAGGAACTTAAAGACTGGTGTTCAGGAAGTATCATCGAACCCAGCTTATTGTTTATACGACTACTTAACTAACGAGCGATACGGCAACAACACAGACCCGTCTATTCTCGATATTCAAAGCTTTATTAACCAAGCAGAAATATGTGACCAGCCGATAGACATCAAGACAGGTGTTAATTTACTTTCGAATACAAGTGCAAAAACAACTATTCAAAAAAGTTCAAGTTCAGCCGGTGGTACAGTTATTAACATCGGTCCTAGTCGTTTCCAAAAACGTGGACGTGTAAATTATTATCGTGGTCAGATTGTTAATGATGGTTTCGATGTCGTTAATTTAAAAGCCACTAACTCATCAGCTGAAAATACTAAAACCGCAATACCATTTAACAAACAGATTATCAATGATCCAGCTTTCCATATTAAAGACCCTATACTTCTGATTAATACGCTGTCTTACAATAGCGGTGGTTGGAACTCAGGTGGTGATTACTATAACTATGCAATTATCATTAACGCTAAAGGTGAGTATATTGCAGTTATTGCCTATGACGGCTCAGACGTTGATGTAACTGTTGAACTAGAAGTACAGAACAAACCTGCTGGTAATACAGTATCGGAAAAACGTTTCTCAATTAATGGCATCATTAATCAAGAGGAAACGAAAGATAAGAACGTTGATAACATTCTGGCTGAGATGAATGCGCGTATCTACGACTATAACGGCAAGAAGCACCTGAAATGTTTCGTGCCTAACGTGGTTGTTAAGACATTCGATGACACTAACATTATCGGCACAATTGATTACGCATTCGGTGATAGTGAAACCAAGTATAACGGTGTTCAAGCCACTTATAGAGATCCTAACTTTGGTTACAAGGATCAGACAGTGGTCACAGTTGATAATACCTATAACGGTGGTAACTCGAACAGCAAGAACTTCAAAGAACTTAAGCTCAATTTCTGTGATAGTTATGGACGCGCTCATTACTTAGCGAGCATGTTCTTGAATAAAAGTAAGCTTCAAGACAGTATCAAATTTACCTCAACACGAGCTGGCATCGTATACGCTGTTGGTGATGTGATTAGAGTTAATGATAGGAAGAATAACATCAATCGAACTTATACGATTGAAGATAAAACAATCAATAAAGATTTCACTGTGACATTTAACTGTTTAATTTATGACAGTGAGATTTTCAAGGTACTGCAACTCGATATTCCATATGAGCCAATGTTACCCGTTACTCCGTCGAAAACTATTAACATCGACTCGTTCAATGTTAAACAAGTGGCATTTGATAGTGTTGGGACAGCTGATTTAATTTGGTCGAGTTCAGTTGGTAGCGGCTTAGTTGACCACTATACGCTCGAATACAAAGCATCTAGAGACAATGGAGTTGGTTTCTCTCACTTAGCGACACTAACGAGTGGCAATAGCTATCGAGTTAATAACCTTAAATCAGGTGATTATGTATTCCGTGTTAGAGCACTTAACAAGCTTGAGACAATAGCTAGTGACTGGGCGGTAGCTGAGCTTAATGTGAACACTAATATCGTAACCTTGCCAGCAGTGACACAACTGCAAGCTAATTTCAACGGAGCCTCCTTTGAAGCTAGCTGGAAAGATACGCGAACAGTAGCCTTGAACACAGACAACAACCCATCGAGTGTTGGTGAAACTTACGCGCGGTACATCAGCGGTTACCAAGTCCAAGTATTCAAAGGTTCAACTTTACGCAGAACAGAAATTGTCCAAGATCCTCGTTATGTTTATTCACTAGAAAAGAACATTCAGGATGGTATATCGCGTGATATCAAGATTACTGTAAAAACAGTTAATCAATCGAACACAGTATCAACAACAAGTGCATCTGTTCAAGCAGTTAACTCGCAATGTCCTGCACCAGTTAATTTACTGATTAATGTTAATTACGACACGTTCTACTTAAGCACTTTTAAGCCACTTGAAAGTGATTACGCAGGCACTGTTGTTCATGCTAGTAAAACTGAGAACTTCACACCAAGTGCCAGTACGTTAATTTCAAACGGGCCGAATACCGCCAGTGGTACATTGGCTACCGGCACTTGGTTTTTCAAAGTAGCACACTATGACGTGTTTGATTCATTAACACTGAACTTCGCAAGTGCAACAGCCGTTTTAACTGAGGTAACACTAGCTGATATCGATGTTGATGACATTATTACTGGAATTGAGAAAGGATTAGAAACTGAAGCGTTAACACGTGCTAAAGAAGACCTTAAAAATGCTCAAGCCACATTAGATGCGGTAGCTAAAGAAGCAAGTCATCGAGTAGCAGCAATAACAGCAGAAGCAATCGCTAGAAATAACGCACTTGCTAAAGAAGCAAGTGATAGAGCCGCAGCGATAACAGCAGAAGCAACAGTTAGACATAATGCGTTATTGCTTGAAGCTAGTGAGCGTGGAACCGCTATCAAAAATGAATCAACGGAACGTAAGACTGCTGAAGCCAATTTAGCTACTCGTATTGATAGTGTTGTTGCTGCTAACAATGCTAATGGTGTGAGTATTACTAATGAAATCACTGCTCGCACCGCTGCTGATACTGCATTGGGTAAACGTGTTGATAGCGTTGTTTCAACGTCTAATGCTAACCAAGCAAGTATAGCGTCTTTGAGCAAAACAGTTACTGATAACAACAGTGCTATGTCTACAAAAGTAGATACCGTGCAAGCAACGGCAGCACAGCAAGCAACAGCCGCAGAGAACAACGCAAAGGCATTTGCTACTGCTAGCGTAACAACTGAAAAAAATGCTCGTATCGCTGCGGGCAGTGCGTTAACGACACAATTCAATAGCGTTAAGTCAACAGCTGACAAAAACACTGCTGATATCACCACAGTAAACACCGCTTTAGTAACTAAAGAGACTGCTTTATCGAATCGAATTGATGCAGTTCAGAGCAGCGTTAACGGTGTTGATGGAAAGGTTCAAACTGAAATAACCACACGTTCAGCCGCTGACACTGCGTTAGGTAAACGTATTGATACAGTGAGTGCAACTGCTAATAAAAACACCGCTGATATCACCACAGTAAACACCGTACTTGCCGAGAAAGACCTGGCAATGTCATCACGTTTTACTCAAATGGAAACAAGCTTAAAGGCTGATTCAGCAAGTAAAGCAGCTACCGCTGAAGCAAACGCTAAGCTGGCCGCAGCTACTGACGCGAAAGCAAAAGCAGACGCCGCACTTACAGCAGCTAAGACTGATGCTACTGGTAAGGCTAATGCAGCTGAATCAAACGCGAAAATAGCCGCTGCTACTGATGCAGCAGCTAAGGCAAACAAAGCTCTGGCTGATGCAAAGGCTTATTCAGATGCTAATGATGTCAAAGCCACCAATTATACAAATGCGAAGTATTCTGATGCTGTAAATTTGATCAACACAAAAGACGCAGCACAAGCATCACGTGTAACCCAAATGGAATCAGCGTTAAAAGCTGATTCTCAGAATAAAGTTAATGCTGTTATTGCTGACTTGAACTCTCGTTCAAACCTTTTGCAGAAGTATCTACCTAATTGGAAACTTGGTGCGCATCCAGCTGAATGCAGTATGGGTTTAAATGGTGCAGCTATCGAAAACCGTTTCGTAATGGGTGACGATCCATTTGGCACTAAATCTGTATTATGGGAAATGAGTACTGATTCGAATAATAACTCAGATGCTGACGGTGGTATTGGCGCGGGTTGGTTCGATTGTGATTCTAAAAAATCATATCGATTCAGTATATACGTTAACCGCTCAGTTCTTAACGGGACAACATACTTAGGTGCAGGGCAAGGAGGAGAGACACTTGAACTGAACGGAACCCCTAACCTTAACCCATATTTTTGGGCTGGTATGTTACCCCAAGCTAACAAGTGGTATTTGATAGTTGGTGTGTTGCAAGCTGAATCAGGAACAGCTCAATCAGGTTTTAGTGGTCTGTGGGATTGCGAAACTGGTCAACGTGTTTTAAGTGGGACTGATTTTAAAATCAAAGCGGGTATTACTCGTCAATACCTAAGAGCTTATCTGTATTATTCGAACAACACTAACGCTAAACAATACTTCTGGGCACCACGTGTGGACGTTATCGATGGCAATGAACCTTCTTTAACTTCAATGATGCCTATGATTGCGGTGAATGCGTTATTAAATGCTAACGCTGCACAAGCCTATGCAACGGCCAAGTATAATGAAGTCGTAAACACCATCACCACTAAAGATAACGCGCAAACATCACGTGTTACTTCAATGGAAGCGAGTTTAAAGACTGATGCTACCAATAAAGCTAATACAGCTGAAACAAATGCTAAGAATGCTGCAACTACATATACCAACACTAAGTATACTGATGCTGTTAATTTAGTTAATTCAAAAGACTCAGCAATGAGTACGAGAGTTAACTCGTTATCTACTACGTTGAACAATACAACAGCTAGTGTGAATTCTTTAGCAACATCAGTGAATGGTTTAACAGCTGAATATACCATTAAGGTAAATGCTAGCGGACACGTTTCTGGTATTGGTTTAAGTTCAGGCCCAATGGGTTCAGCGTTTATCGCTCAAGCTGACCGTATTGTGCTAGCTAATAGCGCTGGCGGCGGTAGTGTCACACCATTTAAGATGGTATCAAATGTTGTTTATTTGAACGAAGCTGTTATTCAAAATGCTAGTATCACTGCCGCCAAGATAGCTAACGCGAACATCACAAATGCTCACATAGCTAATGGTGCGATTACTAACGCTAAGATAGCTGACGCAACAATCAGCTTTGCAAAGATTGCTAATGATATACGTTCAACGAACTATGTGGCTGGAGTATCAGGTTGGCAGTTAACCAAGGAAGGGGCTTTAAACGCCATAAACGCCAATATCAGCGGAACTATTAATAGCTCTAAGATTAGTGGTAGCTTCCTTGAAGGTACAGTCGTATTTGGCGCTAGTGGCTTCCTAACAGCAACAACAGCAGATAATGGAATTGGTATACGTTACGGTGGGCAAGAAAGTTACTATGTCACTAGAAGCGCTCGCAGTATCGCAACTGATCCTACAATGACATTTCGCATTGCAAGTTATAATTTCATTGGTGATGGTTACGATACTATTAACACTAATCCCCCAACGCAAATAGCACGTGATTATAAGCGTTGTATATCTAATAACTTTAGTGGGCTTGGATGGATTGATGTTGAAGCTGCTGGTGTTGGTAACTTAAACATGAACACTGGCACAAGTAATACGATTAAAATTTGGATGGAAGTTGTAACATATGACCATCAATTAGTGAGGAAAACACTTCCTAATATAACATTGTATGATGGTGCAATAACACACGGTTCAATCCCTAAAGCACTTTCTGTACAGCGTGTTGGTTGTATTGGTCAGTTATATTATGAGCCTGCGGTGGTTAATGGTAGAAATACTATTAAGACATTGTATTTGACGATAGACAAGTTATATAGCCAGCCATACTCATTACAAAAATATTTTACACTAACTATTAAGTGTACAGTGAATGGTATTGATGTTCCGTATAGTTCAACAATAACTGTACGAGCTGACGACTTTCAATTCTACTCTTCGTAAACAGTGAGGGAGAAATCCCTCACTTTCCTTAAATTTGTATTCATATTAATGAGGTAATTATGATAACTGTGAACTCACAGGAGGCAGTATTTTATATTGAAAATATTGATATAGACATTGGTGTTGATAGTGCAGATATAAACGCACCAAAACATAACATTGCATTTATTGGCGATTATACTGCTTGCAGTTTACTTGCTGGTAGAGCAGTTAAAACACAAAAAATAGATTACGATGAATCAATCTATAGCATGTTCGACTTACCACATAACAAGTCTAACTATGTTGCATATTGGGTCAAAGAAAATCATTTAGTGTTTAAAGATAATACAACTCATTATGTGATTGTTCATAATGATTATAGAAAGGTTCTTGATATTAGACGTTCTATTATGCTTGCGGACAATTCTGAGGGATTAATACCAGTTTTACTAAATGAAACTGAAAGCGAGTCTAATAGATTAATCGAGCCAAAAATACAAATAGTCAAATATGATGATGCTGATGGGTTGTTAGATGAACAACGTTTATTAAAAGAAACCGATTGGGAAGTTGTCAAACAGCTCGAAATATTATTACTAAGTGATACTGATTTAGGTAGGTATAGGGCTGAATTGAGAAAAGTGGTTAATGAAAAACAGGTTTGGTCTGATACTAAATAAGTATTATTATCAGGAGGTATTATGATTACAGGAAAACATAATCATGAAATAAAACGCAACGACACATGGGATAGAAAGTTTGGACGATTTAAAGGTGTTGACGGCAACTTTAGAGATATGACAGGCAGTACTCTTCAAGCACAAGCAAGGCGATCAGTTGATGATCCGAATGTTTGGTTTGAACTAGGTGTTGAGTGGGTTGATGCTAGTTTAGGTATATTTAGATTTAAACTAACTAAAGAACAAACAAAAAATATAGATGGCCCAAATAAAACCGATGTTTCAGGTGTTTGGGATTTACAGATAACATTCAATAGAGAAGGTGAAACAGTTAGATATACGATTATGGAAGGCTCTGTAACTGTATCCAAGGATGTCACACGTACAGAGGATGAAATATGAATATTGTAATAGAAGAAGTTGGAATATTTGAAAACCTATATGGGATTGATGATGCAGGAAGCTTTCAGCTCGTTAAAAGCTTTAATGGTAAGATTGGTGATATTGTCCTAACAGCATCCGATTTAAAATTAGGTAATGTCGATAATACATCTGATACTGACAAACCAATTAGTACTGCTGTTGCTGATGCATTAACACAAATGAGTGATAGTATACATGATGATATCAGGGAAATAGAAGCAGCTATATCTTCATCTTCACTAGTAACAAAGGATGAATTAACGGTTTTAATAAACGAGAAAGCATCATTAGAGCAAATTAATGATGTTGTCAGTGATATGCTCTCAGATACATCTCCAACAATATTAAGTGTTAACCCTCCATTAAACAGTGAAGGTAAAAATGGCACTATGTGGGTGCAATACACTGAACAAGTTAATGATACTATTAGACCAGCCCAGCTACCAATAGCATCACGTTGGACAAGTGCAATCATATCTAATGACTTTAAAAATGTAATTGTATTAGATAGTAAAACCAGTACTGCTTACGTATCACATGACTCAAGTTTATCTTGGAATGCAGTAAACATTTCATCACTATCAAAACTAACACTAGCAGCAACACCTGACTTTAGTTATGTATATGCAGTGTGCGGTGATGCTAGCGGTGGTTCATTGTTTTATAGATCAACTGATAAAGGGTTAACATGGCAAACATTACCCATTACAGGTGTGTCAACACAAAGTGGTATTACGCGATTATCAGTATCAGCTGATGGTATGGTTTTATATGGGTTAAAACCAAGTGCAGAGGTGATTATTAGCCGTGACGGAGGCCTTTCTTGGACTTCGCAAAATGCAGTTCCTGATGAAAAAATATACGGATCAGTTTTTAGCGAACCGATTCTCAGCGCTGATGGTTCAACTTATATGCTGTTTAGGCATGGGTCAAAATACGCATATAGAACTAGTGATTACGGGTTAAACTGGTCGAAAATTACCTTACCAGTAGCAGGTACATGGTTCTCAGCTAAATGCTCAACTAATGCTGATGTGATTGTTACTATGGATTACAACACTGGTTCTAATACTTGTATTATTAGTCGTGATAAAGGTCTTACTTTTCAAAAAGTAGCATTACCTAGCGCAGGGCAATGGCGTGAACTGGCTGTTAGTGAAGATTGCTCATCGATATCAGCTGTTGGTTTCAACAGTGACTATTGTGTTTATTCAACTGATGGTGGCTTAACTTGGAAAACTACCACATTGCCGTTAAATAGTCGGTGGTGGACGTCTGCATCAATCAACGGTGTGTGTTATGTGCTTGCAGATGGATTTGCAACAGTATTACGCACACATAACTGTGGTAAAACGTGGAAGTCTAGCACATCAAACGTTGGTGAGGTTTTAGCTAATGGTACACAAGCTGGTATTGCTGATACTTACATTAAAGTAAGCGGCAAATGGCTTTCTTTAAAGTAGGTGTATATGGATATCACAATAATTTTATTTTTAACAGGAGTTGTTTTATCGATAATTGGTTACATGATTAAGGCGCGTGTTGATAGTATTGAAGAACGCGCTAAGACATTAGAGCAACACAATCAGAAACATACTGCGCAGCAATCAGTCGATGATGAACGATGGAAACGTCAGGACATTACTAACAATAAAGTTGATGAAGGCCAGCGTGAGCTTGCAGTAGTAAAGAGCCAAATTAACACAATTCATTCACATATTGATGATATTAAAACGAGTCAAAAAGAAATGAACGGTAAGCTTGATGAACTTCTACAACGCAAATAACAAAAGGCCAGACTACAGTCTGGCCTTTTTTGCCACTCTATTTTTTACTTCTCTTTGCCATAAACTCGCGATAGCGAGGTCGATCTGCGCTGATTATTATATCTTCTAACGAAGCACAATTATCTTTTAAGAATTTCTTAAGTTCAGCAGGCTTGTTACCTGTAGCTTTGCCCACATACGTCTTCTTATCACCATTAATAGTGTATTCAAAAGTGAACTCTGGTTGTTCTGTTAATACACGTTTTTTGCGTGTTTTTGTTGGTGACTGTCCTGCTAAATCTTCAAGTGTTAGACCTTGTGCTAGTAGCGTATTTTGGATTTCTTTAATCTTAGCTGCTTTAGCTTCACTTTCAGCCTGCTCGGTTTCTTTTAGTTCTTTGATGGCGTTATAAACAGTATTAACGCGCTCTACCAGCTTGCATACATCCTCGTAATGAAGATCTGAAAACAGCCCCTTAATGCTGTTCCTGTTGTTCAGTATTTCAAGTGCGACAGCGCGTTTTTCAGTTATGGTATTAGCTTGGGCCATTTGTATCTCCTGTAAGTTCAATAAGTTGATATCATAATTTTATTACCTCTGACATAAGAATTCTAGAGATTAAATGGTTCAAAGGCATGAGTCTATCAGTGATAAGTGTCATGATTGATAGCAAAACACTTTATCTAAAACAGTTACTTGAGTATGATGTTACCACTACTAGCACAGGATAGTGTATACAGTTAATGAAAGATTTTGTTGAACAGATTTTCACTCCATTCAAAACTATGTCTGAGCATATAAAGTACAGACTCAATAACCCACTTGGTATTGCATTCGTTTTTTCATGGATTATTTTTAACTGGCAGGCAGTTTATTACTTCATGTTTAGCGATGATGCAGCTTCCGCTAAGATTACGTATTTGCAAAAAATATACTTAACTAATACTAGCTATGATCTATCAAATCTTTTGTGGTGTCCTTTAGGAGCTTCGGTATTGTATCTTGTTGCGGCACCTTTGGTATCAAATATTGCAACAGGACTTTGGAGTGTCATTGATCAAAGCTGTACAGCATTACGGTTAAAATTTGTTGAAAAAGCAACATTAATGACAAATGCTGACAAAGCAAAAATGTACTTAGCTCTTAATAAAATTAAAGCTGACCATAGGAATGAAATAACTAAGCTGTTGAATGAAATCTCTGGTTTGCAGCACTTGCTGACCTTGCAATCAGAAAGTAATAAAAACGTTGACGAGAAATCAAATAGTGAAATCAAGAGAGCAGAACATGAGTTATCTAATTTTGAACTTGTAGTGTCGCCATTAACTGGGGACGATGGCGAAAAAGTTGAACAGTCAAATCTTAAGTTTGATGAAATGATTGAAGAGCCAGCGAATGGCCAAAAGCTATTTTCTATTCATGATGAAAATGGAAATATTATTAACGAATGGCCATTTGATGAAAAAGAAAATCATCCTATTACTATAGGGCTTCTATATCAATGGCTAAGGTCTGCTAGTAAAGAAAATAAGATTTCTCTTTTGTCAAGTGTATTAGAGTTTCGTCAACATGGGGAAATGATAAAGCAGTGGTTTGATAATAATACTGTTTTGTCGAATAGCCCTAACTCATTAGTTCTTAAAGATTTAAGTGTTAAATTATTTTCGCAGTTATTTCGTAGTGACGGAGAATTAATGCTTAAGAATGTGAATTTTAGGTCTGTTACATCTTCAAATGAAATTATTAATGAGTTTTTTTATATTATGAAGGAATTGGAGTTTATTAAGGAAGATCATGGCGTTATA
>NZ_JAKZGV010000074.1:0-12973 GCF_022557375.1 Shewanella sp. MM_2022_3 | reverse complement strand
ATACCAAGCGGACAGGCCGGGCTTGTGTAGAGGTATTGTGGGAAGGATGGTTTAGGTTACAAACCATCCTTGAGGGTTACGAATTGGCCATGTCTCTCAATCACGAAGACTTGTGATCAAGAGACAGCCCTAGGGTGCGTTTTTTATGGCTGCCATTTAGGGCGTGTTGACGTTTCAGGGCTATTTTTGCAGCAATTTGGCTGGCGTTTATGCAAGGCAAAGTCCGTGCAGTGTAGTTATTCTACATAAACGGACGATAACGCAGCAGAAACGTCAGCCAAATGCTGCCCGAAGGGTTCGTCTGGCAAGCCCTTGCTCTTACTTTCGGTCATAAGAGCCGCTCGTCATTTGAGTAGAATAACTACACATCATTCCTCGTTTCGCGAGCACGTGCTTGCCAGAACGAACAAAATCTAATCTCGAAACGTCAACACGCCCTAGCAGAACAGCCAAATAAAAAGCCCCAAACATGACTTGAGGCTTCACTCACTAACAGAACGGTAAAAAACCGTAGATTAGTTCCAAGGCTGGCTAGGCTTAAGCCATAAGTGAACCGTCACCTCATCGCGGTCATGGTATAAATGCTTACACTGCAACTGGAATTCGTTGATGCCGTTTTCTTTGAGGATTTCCTGCATGGTATTCAAAATCGCCATCACTTCTTTATAACGGCTCTTCATCGGCAGCTTGAGGTTGAAAATTGCTTCTTTAAACCAGCCATTGATGGCCCAAGCTTCAATCAGCTCAGCCACGCGCGCGGGTTTTTCAACCATGTCACACACTAACCAATAAATGTTTTTACGCTGTGGCTCGAAGCGGAAACCATCCTCACGGAAATGTTTCACTTGTCCGGTTTCCATCAGTTTTTCGTTCATTGGGCCATTATCGACCGCGGAGACCATCATGCCACGACGCACTAACTGATAGGTCCAGCCACCTGGGCAAGCGCCTAAGTCCACTGCATTCATGCCGCTGCGAACCCGCTCTTCCTGCGCATCTTTAGGCACAAACTGCGCGAATGCTTCATCGAGTTTCAGGCTTGAGCGACTTGGTGCATCGGCGGCCATTTTCAGGCGCGGGATCCCCATAAAATAGGGTGAGCTGTTGTTGCTGAAGGAATAACCAACGTAGGCGCGTCCTGGGCCAACAAAACACACATGAATAATCGGACGCTTAGGGTTTTCCTGCGCCAGTAAACTGCCTGATTTTTTCAAATGCTGGCGCAAAGGCACAGTAAACTTACGGCAAAATGCCGACAGCTCTTTTGCTTCATTGGTATCAGGGGTTTCAACCCTCAGCTCGCCCGCTTTACTCACCTCACTGAGCGCTGCCACAATCGGGCTGACACGGTCAGACTCGGGCAAATCGGCTAGCAGTTCACTCGCGGCAAACATCTGACGAGCAAAGATCAGCGAATCTAACGACAGCTGCTTAGCCAAAGTATCGCCGCCATCATCGTCAAAACATTGGTATACCACATAGGCATCGTTATTGTTGGCCTTAACAAAGCCACCCACATTGAGCTCAGCCGCTCGCTGTTGGATTTCTGCTGCGCATTCTTTCTCATAGCCTGCACGGCAAAATAAAAATAGGTTTTTCATGGAGATCCTTAAGAAATCCAAGCCATAAACATGGCCGACTATCGATTTGGGCGCCAGTATAGCAATTTCAATACACAAAAGCCCGATTTGCTATCGGGCTTTTGTGCTATTGGCTGCGTGGACGCACGGCGCAGTGGCTGCGCCATACAAGCATTATGACTCGTTACCATCCACCACTTTATGGCGCCATACGGCCGCGGCCAGCAATAACCAACCTAAGAGGAAACAGCCGCCGCCCATCGGCGTGATAGGGCCAAACCATTTGCTGCCGACCAGCGCCAAACCGTAGAGCGAGCCAGAAAACAGCACTATACCCGCAATAAATAAATACGCCGCCCAATCGAGTAAACGTGAGGTTAACCACTGCCCCGCAAAAGCAACCACAATCAAGGCAAAGGTATGGTAGAAGTGGTATTGCACCCCAAGATTAAACACTTCAATCAACTCTGGGGGCGCCACGGCTTTTAAACCGTGGGCACCAAAAGCACCTAGCGCGACCGCAAAAAATCCGCTTACCGCGGCGAGTAACAACAATCCTTTACGCATTTTAACCTCCAAAAACCAATAGGCCTTACAACGGATGACGCCCGAGCCGTTAATCCAGACTCTGAACACTTTACGTCATATCAAGAAGAAACATTAGCCAATAAATTTTGCTGATAAATCAACAGCCAGTGCAAGGTTAGCCGCTTCAGTCGTACCTGACGACTTTCTTGGGACAAAACTATGATCCCCATCGGCTAAGTATTCAATTTGGATATCGCGCTTAAGCGGCCAGCTAGGGATTTGCATCTTACCGCCAAACTTATCCCGCTCCCCTTGCAGCACTAACACGGGCACTTGGCAGTCGTTCAGGGGTTCCAACCTAGGCTCACCGCCCTTAAGCGGAATAAAGGGATAACCTAAACAAATAACCCTATCGATACGGCTGGCTTGTACGCTATCACAGGCCAGTAACGCCGCCATGCGTCCGCCCATGGATTTGCCCATCAAGACCACCCGCTTAACCTTAGGCTGAGCGTGCGCCACATCGAGCATCTCGCTAAAACATGCAAGCAGCTTTGGTGCCCTGTCTGGCGGTCGCTTTTTACCATCCATGGCATTAGCCTGCATGTAGGGAAAGTTAAAACGCATCACTTGAAAGCCCTTGGCGACAAGACCTGCGGCCATTTGGCACATAAAGTCTGAGTCTCGATTCGCTCCCGCGCCATGGGCAAATAAAATCAAGATCTCTGAGGGTTCACCTTCTAACACATGGGCACTTAGTGCAACATTTACCAACGGATTATCCGGGCAACAACTCACTGCGTGACTCCTCGGCAAACATATCTAACATCCACTCACGAAACGCGACCACTTTACCCAGCTCGGCATGATTCTGTTGGCATACGAGGTAGTAAGCATCTTTGCTCACTAACACTTCTTGGAATGGGCATACCAGTCGTCCCGCCTTAATATCGGGCCGAGCCAACACGCTATAACCTAACGCCACACCTTGACCATGAGCCGCCGCCTGCAAGACGAGGGAAGAATGACTGAAAATTGGACCTTGGTTCACATTGATATCGGTAATACCGCATTGTCTAAACCACGCCTGCCAATCGTGGCGACTCATATCGTGTAGCAATGTATGGTGTTTTAAATCTTCCGGCTTTGACAGCGGCTTAGGGCCATTTAACAGCATGGGCGAACACACCGGAATAAGCACTTCATTGCGAAGTTTATCGGCCCGCAGCCCAGGCCAATTGCCTAAACCATAATAGATCGCGACATCAACATCGTCAGTTAAGGAACTGGCCTCTGTGTCCACCGCCTTGATCCGTACGTCAATATCAGGATTCTTTTCACTAAACTTGGACAGACGAGGCACCAGCCACTGAATCGCAAAGCTTGGCGACATGCTCACGGTCAACGAACCAATAGCACTACGTGCGAGCAGCCTATCGGTCGCATCTGCCAATTGAATAAAGATGTCCTTAATATCGAGAAAATAACTCTGGCCTTCCTCGGTTAGCAGCAGTGAACGATTTTTTCGGCGAAATAATTTTAATCCGAGAAAATCTTCCAGCGCTTTAATTTGATGACTCACCGCAGCCTGAGTCACAAACAATTCTTCAGCCGCTCGAGTAAAGCTCAAATGCCGTGCGGCGGCCTCAAATGCTTTAACCGCATTCAGTGGTGGTAAGCGTCTTGACATAGTGATCTCTATCTCAATTTTTAATTAGTTTTTCTAATCCGTATTGTTACATTTAATCGTTTGTAAAGGCCAGCGTTTTTGATTAAATTTTGCGCCAACGAAACACATGAGTTGGACAATCTCGAACGGGTGATGGGAATGTCTGACAGCAATACTTTGTCAGCCCGGAGGCGACTATGTTCAATTTAAAATCTGCTTTTGCGTTAGTGTTAGTCAGCGCACTCAGTGCCAATGTCTACGCTAATGTTATCAATGCCGAAATTATTATCGACACCAGTGATTTACAAACAAGTATCAATGCCGAACTGACGGCAACGATGGAAAAAATGCACCAAGAAGCACTGCAAGATCCCACCTTATTGATTGCCGATGAGGTGCTACCAGCACAGCAAGTGGTCAAAACCGAGTAAATTGCACTGCTTCGCAATAACATAAAAGCCGCATTCCAATGCGGCTTTTTTGTATTCGTAATCCCGTAGATTGCTGCATATCAAGGTCAAACCTGAGGCTTGACCTTGCATACGCTTTGCTGGCTATCGCTTAAGGGCGGTAAACCTTAACATTGTGATAACCTTGCTCAATCAGGTAAAGTGCCTGTAATTTACTCATCACGCCGCGCTCACAGTACAGCAGGTAAGTCTTTTGCTTATCGAGATCGGCAAACTGAGTCGCTAATTTGAAGAAAGGAATGCGCTTGATTTCCACGCCTTCAATCTCCAGCGGTTTATTCTCTTCTTCCTCTGGGGCGCGAATATCAATCACCACTTCATTGGTGTCGATAGCAACAACGGTCTCAGTTTCAGTGATACGGGTATTCATTTGTTCTGCTATCTCCCGGATATCAATAGCCACGGCTTGCTCTATGATACGGTCAATCAAATCCTCAGAGAATTTCGTCTCTTCCGCTTCCACCTTAGCCAGTACCGCTTTAACAGTCGGCTTTTGTGAAATCACCCCGCAATATTCCGGCATAGACTTAGCAAAATCTTCGGTGCCGATACGGCGGCATTCATTGATAATATCTTGCTTATCCATAGTGATCAGCGGACGCAAAATCAACATATCGGTGCAACGATCAATCACGTTTAAGTTGGTTAAGGTTTGGCTCGACACTTGACCCAAGCTTTCACCAGTCACAATCGCCTGAATGCCCATACGCTCGGCAATACGTGCCGCGGTGCGCATCATCATCCGTTTGAGCACCACGCCCATTTGACCGTTGTCGATTTTCTCTAAAATCTCGGCCACCACAGGCTCAAACGGCACGGACACAAACTTCACCTTGTGGGATTCACCATAGGTTTTCCACAAATGGTAAGCAACCTGCTTAACGCCAATCTCGTGCTGCGCGCCGCCTAGGTTGAAGAAACAGTAATGGGTACGAGCGCCCTTCTTAATAAATTGATAACTCGATACGCCCGAGTCAAAACCGCCCGAAATTAACGACAACACATCTTCCTGCGTTGCCATTGGGAAACCGCCTAAGCCTTCGATACGCTTAGTCACCATATACAGTTTATCGCCCTCGATTTCGAGGTTAACAGTGACTTCGGGGTTCTTTAAGCGCACGCCAATCGCATCGGTAAACTGGTTTAAACCACCACCGACATAACGCTCTACTTCAATAGAGTTAAAATCGTGATTACCAGTGCGCTTGACGCGTACACAGAAGGTTTTGCCGGCAATTTGGTCACGGTAAACGGGCAACACTTGCTGATAAATATCATCCACAGAGGTAAAGCTGTATTCATCCACTTGCACTACATGGGCGATCCCAGGGATACAGGCTAAACGCTCACCAAAGGCCTGAGCTAATTCAGGTTTATCATTTGGCACCTTTACCCAAATACGGTCCCATTGACGTTGCACTTTAGCATCTTCATCAACTTTTTTGAGCACGTTACGGATGTTGGTTTCAAGCATTTTAGTGAAGCGCATGCGCACAGGCTTACTCTTCATCATGATTTCTGGGTACAGCTTTACAATAAACTTCATGGGATTTCCGCGGGCAATTTTGGCAACAGCAAAATTGGTTAAAAGAATAATCGCCGGATTATAACAAACTCACGGCGATTGGCGCACCTGTTTCCACACTAGGACTGCTCGTGGCGTGCGCTTACGCACAGTTGAACTTATAGTCAAAAAAGCCCAAATAAAAAAGCCGTGAGCAAGTCACGGCGTTTTTATCAAATAACTGATTTGGATTAAAAGCTATTTACCTACTTGAATTTCTTCGGATTCTTTTGCTTTACCTTGTTCAATCGCAATCTCAACTCGACGATTTCGCGCGCGATTTTCAGGCGAATCATTTAGGACAATTGGATTATTTGAGGCCATACCAACCACTTTCATCCGTTTAGGATCAAAACCCTTGACCTGCAATAACACATCAGCCACAGCTACAGCACGTTTACTGGAGAGATCCCAGTTTGAGCTATAGAGCTCATCACTTATCTGCATATCGTCGGTGTAACCCGATACGGTGATAATTCCCGGCACATCTTTGAGCAACTCACCGACCGAGCGCACCACTGGTTTAAATCGCGGTTGTAGGAAACCAGAGCCTGAGGCAAATGAACCTTTTTCACGGATGCGAATAATAATTTGCTGTCCAAGTGACTCAATTTCAATCGCCCCATCGGTGATCTCTTTATTGAGCTCCTGCGCCATTTTTTTCACTTGCTGATTGATCTTATCCTGAGCTGCCGCAGCCTCGGCCTTCACCGCATCAGCGGTTTCTTGAGCAGTGGCCGTTGCTTCACCACCTCGCTGCGAACCGTTCTGTTGTTGTACCCCACCCGCACTATCATCTTCCCCCGCTTGGAAATCCAACGTGGGTTCGGTCATTTCATTGGTTTGTTGGTTGATGATCTCAATCGGCGTGGGATCGGGACGACCAGGACGGAACTCGAGGGCAATCACAGACGTCCCCTTAGGAATATCTTTGACTTCGACTTTGTTTTGCACCCCAAATGCATACTTCATCGAACCTGCAATCTGCTTAAACTTCATCACATCCATTTCAGAGAATGACAGCAGCAACACGAAGAAACACATCAAGAGGGACATCAAATCGGCAAATGTTGCCAACCAGAGTGGTGCTCCGGGCGGTGGACAGTTGCACTTAGCCATGGGCTACTCTCCGTCCGTTGTATCGATTTTCCGCTGTTTTTCAGCAAGATAGTTCTTCAAAAAGCCTTCAATTACTCGAGGGTTTTGGCCATCTTGAATCGCCAATACCGCATCCATAATCAAGTTACGGTTTAGCATTTCCTCACCCATTCTAAGGCTTAATTTATCGGCGATAGGAATACACACCATGTTAGCCACTACCGCACCATATAGAGTAGTTAACAACGCAACCGCCATTGAAGGGCCAATCGATTTCGGGTCCGACATATTGGATAACATCGCCACCAAGCCCACTAGGGTACCAATCATCCCCATCGCGGGTCCTACGTCACCAAAAGCCCGGAAAATGGCGATGCCGTTGCGATGGCGCTCTTCGGTGAGGGCGATATCTTTTTCAAGCGCGGCACGCACCACCTCACCGTCATGACCATCCACTAACATATCGACGGCTTTTTGCATAAAACTGTTGGAAATTTGTGCTTCTTCAAGAGCAAGAAATCCACCTTTACGCGCCGCATCAGCCATCGTCACTGATTGTTCGATAAGATCTTCAGGTTTATCAATTTTAAACATAAAGGCTTTTACTGCGATTTTTACCGCACCTAAAAACTGTTTTAAATTGAATTTCATCATCACGACAAAGAAGGAGCCACCAAACACGATAAAGACGGAAGGAATGTCGATAAAAATTGCAATGCCGCCGCTGGTTACCATGGCCCAAAGGATAAAACCAAAGCTCCCGACTAGTCCAATAACTGTAGCTAAATCCACAACGGCTCCTCAATATTCTGTATAAACGACATGATACTGACTCTATTGGCAAAATAACACTAAATGTCATCCGTCAACAGTTAACACTTTGGTCTTAACCCAAGCCTTATTTTATGATGTCTTAAGATGATTATAAGCATAATGCTACTATTGTCATTTATCGGACAAGCTCTAAGCAAGTTTAGCGGCAATTTCTATTTTCTGAAAAAAATTCAGCAACAAAGCGTGCTATCGAGCAAATATCCATCGACTGAATTTGACCCTTGAGCCGCCCTGATATACCTTGTGTCCGCTCTTTCAAAGGAATTATTAACGTGGCAAAGAAACCCGAAAATCTCAGTTTTGAAGAATCCCTTGGTGAACTCGAGCGCATCGTTGCTGAGTTAGAGCAGGGCGATGTCTCTCTCGATGATGCGTTAAAACAATTTGAACGAGGCATCAATCTGGTGCGTAACAGCCAGGCAAAACTTGAACAAGCTCAGCAAAAAGTGGCCATTTTACTCAAGCAGGATGAAAATGCGCCCCTCTCTCCCTATGCCGTTGAGGGCGAATAAGCGTGTTAGTCAATGCAATAAAAGAATATCAACAACGAGTTGATAACCAATTAAAACAACGTTTTAGTACACTCGAAGATACAGCTCCTCAGTTAAAAGCCGCGATGACCCATGGCGCCCTTTTAGGGGGAAAACGCATTCGTCCCTTCTTGGTTTACAGTGTCGGGCAAATGTTTGGCGTAGCACTTGAAAAACTCGATGCCTGCGCCGCCGCGATTGAATGCATCCACGCCTATTCGTTAATCCATGACGATTTACCCGCTATGGATGATGATGCACTTCGCCGTGGTCAACCCACAGTGCATATCGCTTTCGATGAAGCCACCGCAATTCTTGCTGGGGATGCACTACAAACCTTAGCTTTTGAGATTGTGACTGAAGCCGTGCCAGGGATTACCAGCGAGCAACATATCGCTATGGTCAGAGCATTGGCAAAAGCCTCTGGTTATCGGGGGATGTGCGGCGGTCAAGCCATCGACTTAGCCTCCACCGATAAGCACATTGACCTTAAAGCATTAACTCAACTGCATAATATGAAAACAGGGGCGCTGATCAGCTGCGCCGTTGAGTTAGCCTTGATCGCCGCGAACGCGCCAAAAGATCAATATCAGACTATGATGGAATTTGCCCATGCCGTAGGACTTGCCTTCCAAGTCCAAGACGATATTCTGGACATTATTGCCACCACGGAAGAACTCGGCAAACCTCAAGGCTCAGATGCCGAGTCAAATAAGAGTACTTTTCCGCAACTACTTGGACTGCAAGGCGCAAAAGATACCGCCGCGCAACTGATCCAAGAGGCACTATCAGCGCTGGCTAAATTGCCATACAATAGCCAGTTAATTGCAGACTTCGCCCGCTATATTATTGAGCGAAGAATATAAAAAGAGACGAAGTATCTCGCTATGAGTTTGGACATTTCTCAGTTTCCGGTGTTGGCACAGGCCAACACACCTAATGAACTCCGCCAGCTTCCACAGGCCCTATTACCCCAATTGGCCGATGAGTTGCGGGAGTTCCTTCTTAAGTCCGTTGGCATGTCCAGCGGACATTTTGCCTCTGGGCTTGGCACTGTCGAGCTGACTGTTGCCCTGCATTATGTCTATAACACCCCGTTTGACCGTTTGATTTGGGATGTTGGTCACCAAGCCTATCCCCATAAAATCCTCACTGGTCGCCGCGATAGAATGCACACCATTAGGCAAAAGAACGGTTTACACCCCTTCCCTTGGCGGGAAGAAAGTGAATACGACACCTTTAGCGTAGGCCACTCAGGCACCTCCATCAGTGCCGCATTAGCCATGGCCGTTGCCGCCGAAAAAGAACAGGCAGGCCGTAAAGTGGTTGCCGTGATTGGCGATGGTGCAATGACAGGCGGCATGGTGTTCGAGGCAATGAACCACGCGGGTGATTTGCACAATGATATGCTGATGGTGCTAAACGATAATGAAATGTCGATTTCAGAAAATGTCGGCGCACTCAACAATCACTTAGCCCAATTGATGTCAGGCCGCTTCTACACCACGATTCGTGAAAGCAGCAAGAAAGTACTCAAGGGCATGCCTGTTATCAAAGAAATGGCCAAGCGCACCGAAGAACACCTCAAAGGCATGGTGGTTCCTGGCACACTGTTTGAAGAATTAGGCTTTAACTATATCGGCCCTATCGATGGCCACGATGTCGATGCCCTAGTGGAAACCCTGCGCAATATGCGCAATCTCAAGGGGCCACAAGTGCTACACATTATGACCAAAAAAGGTCGCGGTTATGAGCCAGCAGAAAAAGATCCTATCGGTTGGCACGCCGTCCCTAAATTTGACCCATCACAGTTTAAGAAGCCAGCGACTAAGCCGGGACTACCAACCTTCTCCCAAGTGTTTGGCAAATGGTTATGTGATATCGCTGAGCAGGATGAAAAAGTCTTAGGCATTACCCCTGCCATGCGTGAAGGGTCGGGTATGGTGGAGTTCTCGCAGCGCTTCCCAAAACAATATTTTGATGCAGCCATTGCCGAGCAACATGCGGTGACCTTAGGCGCAGGGTTTGCCTGTGAGGGCTATAAACCTGTGGTCGCCATTTATTCGACTTTCCTGCAACGCGGCTATGATCAGCTTATCCACGACGTCGCATTGCAGCGTTTACCCGTACTATTTGCGATTGACCGTGGAGGTATTGTCGGTGCCGACGGCCCAACCCATCAAGGGGCGTTTGATTTAAGCTTTATGCGCTGTATTCCAAATATGGTGATTATGGCGCCATCGGATGAAAATGAATGTCGCCAGATGCTGTATACCGGGTATTGCTATGATGCAGGCCCAAGCGCAGTACGCTATCCAAGAGGTAGTGCAACAGGTGCGACTCAAGTTGAAGCCATGACGGCGCTGCCAATTGGTAAAGGGGTGATTAAGCGTTTAGGCAAACGTATCGCGATGCTTAACTTCGGGACTACCTTAGCCGCAGCACTCACTGCCGCAGAGAGTTTAGATGCAACAGTGGTCGATATGCGCTTTGTGAAACCGCTGGATGTGGATTTAGTCAAAGAGATGGCGCAAACCCACGATGTGCTCGTCACAGTGGAAGAAAACGCCATTATGGGCGGCGCTGGCTCAGGTGTGCTAGAGCTTCTGCAAAAGCTTAAAATGCCTAAACCTGTACTACAAATTGGCTTGCCCGATGAGTTTATTAAACATGGATCACCAGAAGAAGTGATCCATGACTTACAACTCGATGCCGAAGGCATGTTAGCGCAGATTAATGCCTATCTTGCCAATTAAGCTCAAGGGAGCTTGCTCCCTGTTTATGACAAAATAAGCTACTGATTAACTTACAATAAAAGTTTTAAACTAAAAAGGACTGCATCTGCAGTCCTTTTTATTGGTTTAACGTTTTACCGCTTACGCTTCAATATCAATCGAAGCAGACTCTTGGCTAGGGCCACCTTGAGACACCATCACCATGGCTGGGCGCAATAAACGGCTATTCAGTTCATAGCCTTTTTGCATCACTAACATCACAGTATTTGCTGGGAATTCAGCACTTGGTTGCATACCAATCGCTTGATGTTGATCAGGGTTGAAGGCTTGTCCTTGAGGATCGATTTGTTTTACACCAAATTTCGCCACAGCGGTCAACAAACTCTTTTGTGTTAACTCAACACCTTCATAGATAGCTTTAGTGGTTTCATCTTGCGGATTAGTCCCTTGCAGCGCTCGCTCCATATTGTCTATCACTGGCAGTAATTCGTTGGCGAATTTTTCCAGAGCAAACTTATTGGCTTTCTCTACATCCATCGCAGCGCGACGACGAATGTTATCCACTTCGGCAGCTGCACGTATTACTGAATCTTTTTGCTCATCAACTTTCGCCAAAGCGTCAGCGAGTAACTGTTCCAGCTCTTCAATACGGAAATTGGCTTGGGTAAGCTCATCAATCAGACTTGCTTCTTCGGTAGAAACTTCAGACTCTACACCCTCTTGGATCAGATCCTGTTCTGCTTTAATCGACTCGTTGCTCATTTTCACTCCAGCTAAAAATGCTTTGTTTCTAAATACTCTGGGCATATTATGGGGATCAATTTTGACGTTTCAAGGCCTAAGGCCAGATCTAGCATAAATATGACCACAAAGTTCCACACCATTGGCCTAATTGGTAAGCCGCATCATCCAGGGACAAATCAAACCCTCAAACGTCTGCACCACTGGCTGACGATGCAAGGTTATGAAGTCCTCGTAGAAGAGCGGGTAGCAACTGAGTTAGGCCCACAAATTGTGGCGGTTGATTTATTAGAGATTGGCGAGCGTTGTGATTTAGCGATAGTCGTTGGCGGTGATGGCAATATGCTCGGCGCCGCCAGAGTACTGGCGCGCTTCGATGTGGGCGTGATTGGTGTAAACCGTGGCAACCTTGGCTTTTTAACGGATTTACCGCCGGATGCATTCGAAGAGGCGCTCGCTAAAGTGCTCGATGGTGAGTTTGATACCGAGCACCGTTTTTTACTTGAGGCAGAGGTCTATCGCCATGGACAGCTAAAAGCCAGTAATACCGCGGTGAATGAAGCGGTGCTGCATCCAGGTAAGATCGCTCACATGATTGAATTTGAAGTCTATATTGACAATCAATTCATGTACAGCCAACGCGCCGATGGCATGATAGTTTCCACTCCCACGGGATCAACCGCCTATGCACTGTCAGCAGGTGGGGCGATTCTCACCCCCAATTTACAGGCATTAATTTTAGTCCCGATGTTTCCACACACCTTGTCATGCCGCCCTATCGTGGTCGATGCTTGCAGCACCATTAAGATGGTGGTTTCCCCTGAAAATGGCGAAAACCTTGAGGTTAGCTGTGATGGCCATGTGCATTTAGCAGTATTACCCGGCGATGAGATCATCGTGCGCCGCAGCTCTGAGCAACTTAGGCTTATCCATCCTAAAGGCCATAATTACTTCCATGTGTTGCGAAGTAAGCTCGGCTGGGGCAGTAAGTTGTTTTGAGTTTGTACGATGAGATGATGCGAAGCTTAACTCAAGCAACCTACCATAAAAAATATAGATAATGACTGACTATAGTTGTTAACAAAATGGAGTTGTGCAGCTGCATTGCTGTAAACAGCTTTATTAACCGTTATTAAATTTCAGATTAACTCATATTTCATAAAGTGACATTGCTCACACTCAATTTCCCCATCCGATAAAGCGTGAACTAGATCACGCTAAAAA
>NZ_JAKZGV010000073.1:0-13746 GCF_022557375.1 Shewanella sp. MM_2022_3 | reverse complement strand
ACTGTAGAAGCAGATATCCATCAGGGCCAGAGGGATCCCTCAATAACAGGCCGGATATATGGGTGCAATGAACTCTTCTCAAAATCGTTATCGAATGTCTTGCAAACCGGATGGGTCCATATATGCCAAAGAGCGGCCATGGGGCGGACGGTCGTCTCGCTAATCACCATGACTCACCCTTTTAGCATCCGTGTAGCTTGCAGGTTTTAAAGAAACACACAGCATGCTTTGGGACAAAAGCGAGCTAGATTCCAAGCTCTAATTCATGAGTTTCAGATTAAAATTTGTAATGAACTCATTGAAATCATTAATTGCCACCGAGCCAAACATCAACAAGTACGTATAAGGCACTAACCTGTGTGGCCAAACAAAATCGAAAATCTGGTAAAAAGACGGAAGATACAATCGTGAATTCCATCCTAACGCAACCACCCTCATGATAAAAGTTACCCAGCCCTCCAATGAAAACTGATCTCTTTGGGCTAAGCAACTCAAGAATCGTCTGAGGTTTAGAAAGGTTTAGATAACCCGATTTTAGTCTTATATTAATCAGCCAAACTTACCTATTAAGATTGGCATCATGAATGCAAATACGGCTAATGTAGTACCTATAATCAACAGTATTCGACATGAGGAAGCAATTTTATTTAAATCTCCATCATTTAGTTGATGATATTCCTCTTTTAATAAGAACATAATTACTTTATTTGAATTACTAAGGCTATTGTTGTAAATATAGCCAACTTTACCTAACGCTTCCCACTTTTCAGGATATTTACTTTCCAATAGTAACGACATTTTTTTAAAGGAAATAAAATACCAAACAGTAATAGGAAAAAGGCATATAATACAAACTGTCCAAAGATATTGCATTGTAGTAGATCCGACCACCCATTTTAAATCAACAACATAATGCACTTTCAGTTTGCCTACAACTTGTAAAAGTTAACATTGTGAAAAAAGAACCATCAGCAGTCGCAAGGACAGCATCAGGGCAATAAATTGCGCTAATCCCTTTAAAAAAGGGTGTATTTCAGACGAGGTATATTGTCCCTTAGTGTTTTGGAGAGGTTCGGCAATGATTGCTGTCGAAGTAATATACATTGTTGTCAGTTGCACTAAAAATGCTGGCAGCTTGCCGCAAAGTGCCGTCGTCGCTTTTCGAGATGTTCGCAGTAATCGCTCAATTCTTGCAGAGTCCCCCTAAGTAATAGAGGCTCATTGACATTACATTCCTGCACGCTTTTCACAGGTATTGAAGTTCTGTGGAGAGCAAAATGTCACCGGTGTATAAATTATTTCTTGATACTTTTGTTTGGTGACAATTTTATATAAGGTCAAAATGGCCTGTCTGCCCATTTCATAGGGATTTTGACCGACATTGATATGCGCAAGATTATCCTTCAACATCGTTAATTGCTCTGGAGAGGTATCAGTAATAATAACGACGACCTCCTTGTTGCTAATTTTTCCTTGGTATGGGGCAATCATCTCACGGTAAAGCGCTGCATCATTTTGAGCCCAACCACCAACAGCAATAAATGAGTCTGCTTTCACTGGCTTGCCTTTCATAACAGACTCCATTTGTTTAACCGCTTGACTAAGTTGGTCAAAATTAAACAAAGGTTCTCTCACTTCTGTCCAGCCCTGCTCGTTATTAAGTAATTTCCCTGGAGGAATATCGTATTTTTTTCCCGACAACGCAGAGCGAACTCCCATCAGTCTTAAATTCAAATTGGGAGAATCAGGGCGCCCAGATTGCATGATAAGCGTCCCTCCATTAGGCCGTAATTTTTTTAATTGTTCACCTAATGATTTACCCAATTCGAAATTGTCTGTACCGATATAGGCTGAGCGAAAATTCTTGGGGTCTTGGTTGATGGAAGCATCAAAATCTGAATCATAGGTGACAATTGGAATACCGGCTTCTTTAGCTCTTTTTAAGCTATTTTCGAAAAGATACTTAGATTGCGTAACCGCGACAGCAATCCCATCGATACCTTCATCAATCAGTTGGTTTATGACCTCGTCTTGCAATCTAACACTGCTTGATTCTGGCCCTCGATATACACATTCCACACCTTTTATTTCAGCGGCGGCATCTATACAGCCCGTTTTACTTTGATCAAAAAAAACACTATAAAATTTCGGCACAACAGCAAATTTTAGATCTTTTCCATAGCCAGAGGATACGGGTAATAAACTGAAGGTAATAAACAACATAAGTAATCTTGTCACACGTCCTCCCAACAAATGAAACCGTCACTAAAGCTTCATAACAAAATGTAGCAAAGGAATAGCGTTAGCGACATGAGAGACAATGTTGTTATCAAGTATCATTGATCTACATCATGCATTCACAATGCTATTGTGCACAGCTAACGGCCAAAAAAAGATTAAAAGCACATATAAACAATAAAATAGAAACACATCACATTAGATTAGACCGCGAATAGATTACTTATTTTGACCACTAAATATTCTCACTTAATCCTAGGGCGTGTTGCGGCCCTAGGCGTTTGCAGTGGCTGAACCAACCGTCAGTTTCAAAAATATTTTGAAACTGATAGCCGTTTTGATCACATTGTTTTTTACCTAAACCTGCTTAAAATGCTGAGGTTGATTTTGTATTCCTAGATGATTTGGAGCCGTTACATGAGTGATTTAAGTTTTCTCGCTAAAAAGCGTTACACCACTAAGGCCTTTGATCCAACCAAGACAATTCCTGCCGACAAGATTGCCGACATCAAGACCTTATTACAGTTCAGCCCATCATCAACCAACTCACAGCCTTGGCACTTTGTGCTTGCCGGTACGGCAGAAGGCAAAGCGTTAATCGCCCAAGCGACTGAGAACTACGCCTTTAATACCCAAAAAATTCTCAATGCTTCCCATGTGGTAGTACTGTGTACCCGTACTCAACTCGATGAAGCCCATTTACTGCAAGTGCTAGAGCAAGAGGCGAAAGATGGCCGTTTTGCCAATGAAGAAGCCAAACAAGGCCAACATAATGGTCGCTCTTTCTTTGCCAATATGCATAAATTTGAGCTAAAAGACGCCCAGCATTGGATGGAAAAACAAGTCTATTTAGCACTCGGCACCCTAATGTTAGGTGCCAGTGTGCTCGATATTGATGCTTGCCCGATCGAAGGTTTCGATGCGACTAAACTTAATCAAGTCTTAGGCTTACGAGAAAAAGGTCTGTGCGCTTCTGTGATTGTAGCCCTTGGTTATCGCTCTGAAGAAGACTTTAATGCTAAATTACCTAAGTCACGTTTAGCACAAGAAGTTATCTTTACTGAAATCTAAATCCTGACGCCTAAGCTAACCGTAAGTACCCTTGTTTTGCATAAGTGAACAAGGGTACTTTCGACCTCGTCCCATCACTCATCGTAAAAAAATTAACACCATTCCCGCCAGCAAAGTCTAAGCGACCTTGAGGCAAATTGCTCTAAAATCCATCTTTGCCTACACTTTGCACTGTGGCATAGTGTACATCTAGCACGCTGTAATTAGCGGCAAATTTAAGGTAAAAGCCTTAAAAATCTTATAGATAGATGTACACTCAGTTTAATCGCCACACTCGCTTGATAACAACTTAGGATGGGACTGTCAGTATGCTACTCGCAAAACCTTCACTCAGTGCAGAAGCTCAATCGGCAAGGCTTTCGACCACTAAGGGGGATAATCCGTTAATCTGGCCAGTGCTATCGGTGTTACAAGCTTCCAATCAAAGTTGGAAAATCCATCACCTCGCCACCGAATTACAGAGCAGAGGGCTTATCCATCCTTTAGATGAAAACCCGGGTAATGATTTATTTAAGCGTAACTTTCTACTGATGAATGCCCTGTTCGAACTGCAAGAAATGCTTCTTCCTAAGCAATGGTTACAAGTTAAAGCAATGGAAATCCAGATTTTCCGCCTCGTGCCATCAAATGTTAACTTATTGATAATGGAAGAGACTTCCCTGCGAGAATATTATCTTGACTGGAATAACTACGACACCAGCGAAAACGTGGTGAGGGAATTATTAGAGGCTTTCTGGAGCAGTTATAAGAGCTACATTGGCCTCAATGTAAATTTAATGCACAAAGGACATGCCCTAAGAGTTTTTGAGTTAGATGAAAGTGCAACCCCTAGAGATATCCGCAAACAATGGCGTCGTTTAGCCCTCAAATGGCATCCTGATAGACCCGAGGGTGATGCTGCCCGCTTTCGCGAAGTCTGCGAGGCTTGGCAATCCCTGCGGGATATTGCTTAGCGAATGTTGATATATCTGTGATCCCCTTTGCAGTCTTGCAAATTTCTAGGTCTAAACTCCCACGGGATCACAGATTTAGTTCAATATCGGCGCACTAATTCAGCGATAATTAAGCATTTCAAACTAACCTAAAACCATCTTCACGCTGGTATAACACAAGCGTAATTTCAAGATTGAATCAGCTTATCCATTAGCATTAGGCACAACGCATAGCACTTAATGTACTGGATTCAATCTAACCGACTTTGAGGGTTCTATGATCAAACCAATCGCCTTGGCTGTCGCCTTAATCGTTGCACCATTCAGCAGTTTGGCCGCAAACTTTGTGGAAGGCACTCACTACACTCAAATTTCTGATAAAGCGCCGAGTAGTGAGCCTAAACTTACCGAGTTTTTCTCCTTCTATTGCCATAATTGCTTCAATATGGAAACCAATTATCTGCCTGATATCAAAGCTAACTTAAACAAGGGCATTGCATTTGATACTAAGCATGTCGACTTTATGAATAGTGCTTTAGGGACTGAAGTCATGCGTTCGCTGGCCGTCATCCAAGAGCTGGATAATAAAGACGCTCTAACCCATGCCATGTTCGCCGCGATCCAAGGAGAAGAAGGCGCTAATGGTCACGACCACAGCGCCCCTGGACATAAGCACGAATCGCAAATCAATAGCCGTGACGACATAAAACAAGTCTTTGCTAAGTTCGGTATAGACGCGGCGAAGTACGACAAACTTGCCGACAGTAAAAGCACAGATGAAAAGCTAGCCCTTTGGCGTGCCCAGCAAAACCAATTCCGCGTTGAAAGCGTGCCAGCCTTTATTGTTAATGACAAATATGCAGTTAACTTAAGCAGCATCAGAACCTTAGACGAACTGATTGGCTTAATTAACTATCTTGCCGTTGAAAAAGATGCACAGGCACCTAAAAGTTCTGGTGGTAGCCTAAACTGGTTATTCTTAGCCTTTGCCGCTGCCGTCGCTCTTGGCCGTCAAAAGCGTTTAAGGTAACAATATAAGCTTCTGTTTTTTGCGAATGGATGCTTTAGCGGACTGACAAGTCTCAATCAAAAATGAATCGATACTAGTCAGTCCCTTCAGTAAGTTAGAGCAAGATAAACTCACTCAGGTTGGACCTAACGCTCAGCAGTAGCAGAAATTATTGCCTAATAAATTCAATAATATGCGTTGCAGCCAATATGATATGCAGTACTAAAAAGCCAATAAAAGCATCGGCACAAATTTGATGATAACCACGCCAAGTCATTGCCAGTGGTGTTCCTTGGTAAATAAACCATACAACGCCAGTTAATCCTGTCGCGACCAGCAGTATCATGCCAATCCCTTCGATACAACTAAACAAGCCTTTGCCACCGGCTACGGGGAGCTTGCCTTTAAAAAGGCCTTTAATATCCTGCACCAATTGTTCCCAATCGCCCACCAGCCAGGCAAAATACTGGTGCCATTTGCCTTGGAGGCTATTACGTAACAAAAATAAAACCCCTAACGCAGCACACACCAATCCTAGGTAAACATGCAGATAATCCCAAATGCTAGCATTAGCACGCAGGCTTCGACCGATAAAAATCCACGGACTGGTGCAGATGAGTAGACTTGCGGACAACACCAGCCAAACATGCAAACGCGCCAACAAAAAATCGAATATCAAGGTTAATTTGTTCGACATATAGGTTTATCCTCGATAATCAACGTTAGCCTCAACCGCTCGCTTAGGCTTGGTGGATTTGTAATCCAAACTCATGCACTTTTTGCCAGTCAGTGTATTCAACATTAGTAACAGGATCCGTGGGCCCCTTAGTTAACCACATGATAAAACGTATGATATTCCTATCAAATGCATTATATCCCTGATAATTCAAATTACCGCCAAACACTTGCAACAACTGAGGACGCCAAGTCGTTTTAGTTAAAAACGCCTGCATATAGGGATTGGTCTCAGGGGTATTTTTTTCAGGTTTACGGGCAACTAAACTCACAGAGAAAAATCCACCGACTTTTTGTGTCAGGATTTGCTGATGTTTCTGAATAAATTCATACAGCGCAGGATTATGTTTTCCGTGACGAATACTAGCGCCAATGATGATCTTATCGAAGGACTCCATCGCGGGGACGGCTTTTATATCAGCAATCACCACCGAATTACCTAACTCTTTGAGTTGCTGGGCTAACTGATTCGTGATCTTACGAGTTTGACCATGAACACTGGAGAAGATGATCAGAATTTTTTTCACTTAAGCCTCTATTATCTCAACAAAAATAAGAAAAAGCGGCCAGAAGAAAAACAAGTACGGCGGCCTTATGTTGACCTAAATATACCAATCAATATGATACTCAATGCCTCGCAATCCAGAAGGTAACCACAAGATAAACAATGCGCTTCTATGGATAGCGAGTCCGCTAGCGATATTTAGGTTTTCCACGCAAAAAGCAAACTGCCTATTACGATATTGCATACTAGGTGATTTAGTCATCTATTTACATGAAATAGATCACGGGCTTAGCGCCAAACCATCCCTCGATATTCGGTAATTCTAGCTTGCTCACAAAAATAAAAATCACCACTCTGAGGATCAAAATGTTACAAAATCAGCAATTCCAGCCCTAGTCTAGCAGGCGTGAATAAAAGCAAACCAACTCGGAGACTTAAAGCTAACAATCGACTAAGCTGGACACTTTTGGCAGAGCGGGTATTCTCCCTAATTTGCCATGTAAATTAGCAGACAAGTGATACAGGATTAAGGCATGAAGGATTCGGATATTTTAATGCTTGCAGATGAAGCAGCTCCCGCTGCGGAGGTCTCTGCCCGTAAAAAAGCCCTTTTACTTGGCCGTCAACTCGGTCTCGCCAGTGAGGAAGAATATCGCCCAGCCAATGCCTCGATTGCCGAACGCGCCCAGCATCGGCAACGTAAACTCGCCAGCCAGTATCAGGCAAATGTTGAAACCATTTTCGCCCTCGCCTTAAGTTATACCTCTTCCGACATGACGGGGGTGGATCTCGATCCCGACTGGAGTCATCAATTTTTTCTGATGGCGGAGCAAATCCATAATCGAAAAATGCAGGACCTATGGGCACGTATTCTCTCTAGTGAAATCATCAACCCAGGAAACTTTAGCCTGCGCACCTTAGCGCTACTTAAACAATTAACGCACAGAGAAGCGCAAATCCTCGAAAAAGCCCTAGGCATGGCAGCAAAAGTGAATAATGAGCAGCGCTTAAAACTCATTAGCGGCTATCGGCTCACGGGCGGGATTGGCCAATATTTTCGCAAGCATACCAACATCACCCTAGGTCTCTCGCAATTTGGTCTGCCCTACTCCAGTATTCTCACCCTAGTTGATGCGGGGATACTCCACAGCAGTGAGTTTGAAACGGGTTTACTCAATAGTAAAACCCCCATCCAACTCACTATGCCCGGTATTCAAATGAAACTAACCCCTAAGAGCGGTAATTTGCTCTTTAGTTATTATCGATTAACACCTATTGGCGATGAACTAGCGCAGCTTGTGCTTCCTAAACAGGACCAAGAATACCTTAAAGCCCTTCAAGCCCTATTTGCCAAGGACTTTAAGATTGAATAACAAGCTGTTATAGACTGCTTCTATGCCAGCGCAGTGAGGCGATTTGGGCTAATAACGTCGATTGCGGTTAAATAATCAATCAAAGCCCGAACTTGAGATGCTAAATCCCCTTTGCTGGTATCAATCGTCAACTCAGCGGAGAGCGGGGCCTCATAGGGCGATGAAATCCCAGTAAAATGTGCGATTTCGCCCTTGCGTGCTTTCACGTACAATCCCTTGGGATCACGCGCTTCACACACGCTAAGTGGTGTCGATACATGCACTTCGATAAATTGTCCAGCGGGGAATCTTGCACGTATGCTATCGCGCTCTTCTCGGGTGGGAGAGATAAAAGCTGATAACACCACCAAGCCCGCATCCACCATAAGTTTTGCGACCTCGCCAACACGGCGTAGGTTTTCATCCCTGTCGGCCACGCTAAAACCCAAATCTTTACATAGACCGTGGCGCACATTATCGCCATCGAGCAGATAGGTGTGAAAGCCCGCTTCAAATAATGCACGCTCAAGCGCACCTGCTAGGGTCGACTTACCTGCGCCAGAAAGCCCGGTAAACCAAAGCAATACCGGATTCTGCCCCTTAAGTTTGGCTCTGGCTGCTTGGTCGACACTATGTTGATGCCACACTATATTGCTCATAAAAACTCCTCAAACCTTTAATAAACCAACGACTAAAGGCATCGTTAAAACGGAAAGATGATCGGCACCATAAAAATCACAATCAGCGAATACAGTAGGGATAAGGGCAGCCCTAACCGTACAAAATCACTAAAACGATAGTTACCCGCATTAAACACCATCAAGTTGGTTTGATAACCATAGGGCGAAATAAAGCTAGCGCTAGCCCCAAACACCACAGCCATAATAAAGGGCCTTGGATCGACGCCATAATTCAGCGCCACCGCATAGGCAATAGGAAAAGCCAAGGCCGCGGCGGCGTTATTGGTGACCAGTTCAGTCAACAACAAGGTAACTAAATAAACCCCCACAAACGCCCCAAACACCCCGTAACCATTGATTGCGCCGAGTAAGCCTTGAGCGAGTCCCTCAGCAAGACCTGTGCTCATCATCAGGTTCGCCAACCCCAAAGCGCTGCCCACAATCACGACTAACTCGAGCGGGAAACGGCGCTTAAGTTCAGATAAGGTTACGGCGCCAATGGCAAAGTAGCTGAGCAGCAATAGCACCAATCCTTTTGCCAAGGGTAAAATCTCCGCCAGACTCAGGCCAATCGTCAACACAAATCCGGCTAACACGATACGACTGCGTTTAGTGTCTAAACGCACATTCAAATCGAGTCCGCTGACGGCGGCAAATTCGGTACTCAGCTTAGCATTGGTGCTAAAACCATCCCCCGGCGTCAGCAGTAACACATCGCCCGGTTGCAATACGATATCGCCCAAGCCGCCCTTTAACGGATGATGGCCACGGCGAATCGCCATAACCGCCGCATCAAACTGTTCGCGAAAGCGAGATTCCTTTAAGCTGCTACCCACTAGGCTCGACGAAGGGGCCAATACCGCTTCGACTAGGTTTTGTCCCTTTGCCTGGTGCTTACCAAACCAATCGAGGCCATCGAATTGATGCAACAGCTCCACCGACTCCACCGCGCCACTGAACCGCAGCACATCGTCCGCTTGCAATACTAACTGTGGTGGAACCGGGCAAATACAAATACCGCTTCGCTCAAGCTCCACTAAATAAAGCTTTTTTAGGGCTCTGAGCTTGTTGTCCACCACACTGCGACCGACTAAAGACGAGCCTTTAGCGACATGGGCCTCAAGTAAATAGGGCAGTGCTTCTTCTGTCGTTTCATCGCGTCTGTCGGGCAAGGTATTAGCCAGCATAATCAGTAGCGGAATGCCTAACAGTACAATCAACGCTGCAACATGGGTAAACTCAAAGAAACCCAGCGCAGGTAAGCCCGCATTCTCCACAAACGAATTAACGATAAGGTTAGTGGAGGTACCAATCAGTGTGAGCGTTCCCCCAAGAATCGTCGCATAGTTAAGCGGCAGTAATAACTTAGCGGGCGCATGGGCCTGATTACGGCGCACTACCCCAATCAAAGATGCCACAACCGCAGTGTTATTGGTAAATGATGACAGCAGAGCCGTGGAAAATCCCAACTTTGCCATTGTCATCGCCAACGAGCTATTACCAATCACTTGGCTTAACTTTCCCAGCAATGAAGTCTTTTCCAGCGCTGTCGCCGCAAGCACCAATAACACTAATGTGACTAATCCCGTATTAGTAAAGCTTGTGAGCGCTGCGTCGAGCGTTACCATACCTAGGAGGTAACATATTAAAAAAGCAAATAAAAACAACACCGCAGGGTTTATGCGGCCAGCAATTAAGCCAGCCAACAACCCAAACAACACTATCGCCAATAGCCACAAGTCACTCACAAATTAGGCTCCAAGCTTTGAAATATCAATCGCTTGCCAGTGCGGGAAGTGTTTACGTACGAGCGCATTAAACTCAATTTCAAAGGCACTAAATTGTGAAGACACTTGCTTGCTTACATGTTGGCCTGACACCACCATTACCGCTGCAACTGTTGCATTGGATAAACGGTCAATCAGGATCATGCCGCCAGTATCACGTACCAGAGAATAGGCATCGAAAACGATATCTTCTGTCAGCTCTAAGGTCACGCGAGCGATAGCATTGAGCCCTAGTGTGTCGGCGCTGCTGCGCGCAAGTGTGTTCACATCAACCACATATTCTATGGTCGAGACTGAGGCTTGAGTCTTTTTACCCGCAACCTTGATGTCATATAACTGGCCGAGTTGTAGTGGTTTTTCATCCATCCACACGAGGTCAGCCACGATTTGGTTGGCAACCTGTGGCGCACTTTCTGGCAGAGCCAGTAAATCACCACGGGAAATATCGATTTCATCTTCTAAGGTGAGAGTGACGGCTTGCCCCGCCGTTGCCTCGGCCAAATCACCATCGAAGGTCACGATACGCTCAACCTTGCTGCGTTTACCCGAAGGCAGCGCTACCACTTCATCACCCACCTTGATGACACCAGAGGCTAAAGTACCGGCAAAACCACGAAAATCCAGATTTGGACGCGACACATATTGCACCGGGAAGCGCACGGGTAAGGCACTCAGTTCACGTTGGGTATCAATGGTTTCCAACAATTCCAGTAATGTACCGCCCTGATACCAAGGGGTATGTAAACTTGGCTCGACCACGTTGTCGCCATTGAGTGCTGATAAGGGCACAAAGTGAATATCTAACTCACCAAAGCCTTTAACGAACTCACTGAAATCATTACGGATACGATTGAATACTTGCTCATCGAACCCGAGTAAATCCATCTTATTGACCGCGACCACAAAGTGGCGAATACCCAGCAAAGAGGCAATAAAGGCATGACGCTTGGTTTGGGTCTGCACGCCGTAACGCGCATCGACTAAAATCACCGCTAAGTCACAGGTTGAGGCGCCAGTCGCCATATTACGGGTGTACTGCTCATGGCCTGGGGTGTCTGCGATAATGAACTTACGCTTATCGCTTGAAAAATAACGATAAGCTACATCGATAGTAATGCCCTGCTCACGCTCAGCTTGCAGACCATCCACCAGCAAAGCTAAGTCGATTGCTTCGCCCGTTGTGCCCATCTTAGCGCTATCATTTTTTAAGCTGGCGAGTTGGTCTTCGTAAATCTGCGCACTGTCATGCAATAAACGGCCAATCAAGGTGCTCTTGCCATCGTCTACGCTGCCGCAGGTTAAAAAGCGCAACAAACCTTTATGTTGCTGCTGGGCTAGATATTCTTTTACCCCATGCTGGCTGATTTCTGCCGCCATACGATTAGTTTTATTGACCGCTTTATCCATCTTTATCTCACTCTTATCTTGCTCAACTGTTCGTGAAGTCTGCTGGTACTTGGTTGATCTAAAAGCCTTCATCGGGACATTCACGAAATCGGTTTAATCTGTCTCTGAACCTTCGCTCGAAATGCCTTAGTTTAGAAATAACCTTGGCGTTTCTTCTGCTCCATCGATGCACTCTGGTCCGAGTCAATCAACCGCCCTTGGCGTTCGCTCGAGCGAGTTAGCAGCATTTCTTCGATGATTTTTTCGAGATTGTCCGCCTGCGAATGCATTGCCGCCGTTAATGGATAGCAACCTAAGGTTCTAAAACGCACTATCTCATGCTTGATGGTTTCGCCTTCTTCGAGCTTCATGCGCTCATCGTCGGCCATAATCAACTGACCACCACGCTCAACTACAGGACGCTCAGCCGCAAAATACAGGGGTACTAACTCAATGTTTTCTTGATAGATATATTGCCAAATATCGAGTTCAGTCCAATTCGATAATGGGAAGACACGAATACTTTCGCCCTTGTTCACCGCGCCGTTATAGGTGCGCCACAGTTCGGGGCGCTGATTCTTAGGGTCCCATCTATGGTGGCGATCGCGGAACGAATACACCCGTTCTTTCGCGCGGGATTTTTCCTCATCACGACGGGCGCCACCAAAAGCGGCATCAAAACCATATTGGTTTAATGCTTGTTTTAAGCCTTGGGTTTTCATGATGTCAGTGTGTTTTGCACTGCCATGGTCGAAGGGGTTAATCCCTTGAGCAACGCCTTCTGGGTTAGTATGAGTTAATAATTCAAAGCCAAATTTTTTCGCCTGCGCATCACGAAAGGCGATCATCTCTTTGAATTTCCAGCCCGTATCCACATGCAGCAAGGGGAATGGGATCTTGCCGGGATAAAAAGCTTTACGCGCAAGGTGTAACATCACCGAAGAATCTTTTCCGATGGAATACAACATGACTGGGTTATCGAATTCGGCTGCGACTTCCCGAATGATCTGAATGCTTTCGGCTTCCAGTTGTTGTAAGTGGCTTAATTCACGCCCGGCCATACTCTTCTCCGTTTACCTAAAATGGGCTGCGACAGGCAGCTGGATTTAACTTAACTATTTCTAAAAAATGTTCTGATTTAACTAAATTTTTGCTGCAACTTTGGTCGTATTTAAAGCGTCAAGCGGCAGCAGGCCTTCGCCCTTGGGCTGAAACCAATTTAAGGTTTCGGACAACCCAA
This sequence comes from Shewanella sp. MM_2022_3, assembly GCF_022557375.1. Lineage (NCBI taxonomy): Bacteria > Pseudomonadati > Pseudomonadota > Gammaproteobacteria > Alteromonadales > Shewanellaceae > Shewanella > Shewanella sp. MM_2022_3. Next base: position 811 of record NZ_JAKZGV010000073.1, on the reverse strand, counting down.
CCACTTCGCCAATAATCATTAATGCGGGCATTTGCAACTGCGGATCAGCAGCAAGTTGTTCGAGTGAATCTAATTGCCCAATAAAACGTTGCTGCGACTGAGTGGTCGCCTTCGAGACGATGGCCACTGGTGTCTCTGGGCTACGACCTGCGTTGATTAACCCTTGACGGATAATGCCCGCGTTTAAAATCCCCATATATACAACTAAGGTATTGTTGGGATTAGCATAACCCTGCCAATCCATCGGACGGCTTTCGAGCTGACAATGACCAGTGATGAACGTTACCCCTTGGGCGTAATCCCTATGGGTTAATGGAATGCCCGCATATGCCGAAGTGCCGCTGGCGGCGGTAATCCCGGGAACCACTTCAAATTCGACTCCCGCTTCTGCTAAGGTTTGTAACTCTTCACCACCGCGACCAAAAATAAACGGATCGCCGCCCTTGAGGCGTACCACGTTTTTACGGGTATAGGCTTTCGTCACCAGTAACTGATTAATTTCATCTTGCGCAGCACTATGCTTACCAGCACGCTTACCGACGGCAATTTTTTCAGCATCTTTAGGAATCAAATCGAGGATATCTTGGCTGACGAGCGCATCGTATAACACCGCATCGGCAGAATTTAGAATGCGCCACGCTTTAAGGGTTAATAACTCCACATCGCCGGGGCCCGCACCAACCAGCCAGACTTTGCCCTTAGCGCTTTGGCCTGGTAAAGATAAAATTTCCATCACATTCCCCGATATGAGATCAATGTGTAGCAATATAGCGCCAGTTATATTCCATAATAAATATAAAATCATTAATTG